>JAESQY010000176.1 GCA_016764915.1 Aliivibrio sp.
AGGCAAATTTCCAAATATTGCCACGATGGCGGGTTTGGGTGACGTGGATATACCTTCACCACGGTCAAGCTCTAAGATCCAGCCAGCGGCGTTATCAAGGAAATAACGGTCATGGGTGATGGCAACGACGGTGCCGCTGTAATCAACTAAGAAGTGCTCTAACCATGCAACAGACTCAGCATCTAAGTGGTTGGTTGGTTCATCAAGCAGCAGCATGTCAGGTTTTTCTAACAGCAGACGACAAATGGCAACTCGACGACGTTCACCACCGGAAAGGAGTCCAATTTTGGCATCCCACTCAGGAAGTCTTAGCGCATTCGCTGCACGCTCTAAAGCATTTTCTAAGTTATGACCGTCTTTGGATTGAATAAGTGCTTCAAGCTCACCTTGTTCTTTTGCAAGAGCATCAAAATCGGCATCCTCTTCAGCATACTCAGCGTATACCTGATCCAGACGACTTAATGCACCTGCTACATCAGAAACCGCTTCTTCAACAATTTCGCGTACGGTTTTTGATTCATCTAAAACAGGTTCTTGAGGCAGGTAACCAATTTTTAAGCCAGCTTGCGGGCGAGCTTCACCATCTATGTCCGTATCAAGACCCGCCATTATTTTAAGTAGTGAAGATTTACCTGAACCATTTAAGCCCAATACGCCAATTTTTGCGCCAGGGAAAAAACTGAGAGAGATATCTTTAAGAATTTTTCTTTTAGGGGGAACAATCTTGCTCACCCTAGACATTGTATATACGTATTCAGCCATAACCGATTAAGTCTCAATGATGTTGGTTAATGAAAATAAACTCAAAACTTTGAGGTCGCTTGATAATTTTACTAATATTGATACAAAGTTTACCAGTTTTAGAATCAAATTTCGGTTTAAAATGAATATAAATCTATCACCGTTGTATAAGGGGTCCCCTAAGTATGAAGTTACTTAGATATTGTCTTAAGATTCAAAAGAGAGTCGCATTAACAACCACTCTGGTTGTTGTTTTGAGTGCGCAAGTGAATGCAACAACCGCTATAGAACAACAGCGTCAAACCTACAAAGCGGCACAACGAAGCTTGGCAAGTAACGATTTTAATGAGTATCTTCGGCTTCGAAAAAAATTGGATAGTTACTCTTTAACCCCCTACCTAGATTATTCTTTTTTGCTTAAAAAATTAGATCAGCAAAAGCCTGCCGATATCACTGCCTTTTCGAGAAAGTATGACGCATTGCCTTTTGTTAGCTCATTACCTTATTACTACCTGACAACGTTAGGTAGACAACAGAATTGGAATGATTTTATCGATTATTTCCCTAATGAGCCTAATAGTGAAAATCTGCGCTGTTATTATTTCCGTGGCAAACTTGCACAAGGTGAGAAAAAAACAGCGTGGTATGGGGCTGAAAAATTATGGCTAAAAGGTTCGTCGATTGATAAAGCGTGCGATCCATTAATGAAAGCATGGAGCAAGGCTGGTTTACAGAGTGATGATCTAATTTTGCAAAGAATGATGCTGGTTTTTGAACAGAGAAATAGTGGGTTACTCAAGCATTTAAACTCAATGTTACGCAGTGGAGATAAGCAGAGTAGTGGCACTGATGTAATCGAACTGTATCAAAAACCGCAAAAAGTCGCTGAGTTTTCAAAACGAAGTAAAGTCACCGATCTTAATCAAACCTTAGTAGAGATGGCTTTTAAGAAATTAGCCAGAAAAGATATTAAAGAAGCGATTAAACAGTATCCGTTAGCAGTGACAGGGCAGCACTTATCCGAACATAAAATGCAAACATTGTCTGAATATGCAGCATTTCGTCTATTTACCACCAGTAATGATGAATTAATTGCTTGGCGGGATAAGGTGATAGCGAACTCTGCCTCAACAAAACTGATTGAACGTCGAATACGTTTAGCGGTTCAACAGGCTGACTGGATGGGTATTGAAAGCTGGATTAAGTTACTATCGAAAGAGGAAAAACTAAGTCTACGTTGGCAATATTGGCAAGCAAGAACTGAGCTAGAAACTGGCAAAGAGAAAGTAGGGCGATCTCGACTCACCAAGCTGTTAGGGCAGCGGAACTTTTATAGTGTTGCTGCGGCTAATGCTCTAAATCAACCGATTCGCTATCCGATGAGGGTCGCCGAAAACAGCGCAGAACATATTGTTCAGTTCGAAGGGACATTAGTTCGAATAAAAGAGTTATTAGCGTTAAATAAGTTATCAGCAGCGAAATCAGAGTGGGAATATTTGCTAAAGAAAAGTAATAAAGTCCAAGCGTTAGAGCTTGCCTCCTATGCGTCACAAGAGCACTGGCCACACTTTACAGTGCTGGCTACCATTAAAGGGCGTTTATGGGGACATATCAGTTTACGCTTTCCGATTGCACACCAAGGATGGTTTGACATATACAGCGATCAATCCAGTGTTGATAAAATCACGATGATGGCGCTATCAAGACAAGAGAGTGCACTATTTGTTCAAGCTAATTCACCTGTTGGGGCTCGAGGTTTAATGCAAATTATGCCAACAACGGCGAAATATACCGCTAAAAAAATGGGCATTGTCTACCAAGGTGATGACAGCCTTTATGATATTGCAACCAATATGGATATTGGTAGTAGCTATTTAAAAGGATTACTTGAGCAGTATGAAAATAATCGTATTTATGCTTTTGCTGGTTATAACGCAGGGCCAAGCAGAGTAAAGCAATGGCGTAAAAGGTCAAATGGAGAGCTTGATGCTTATGCATTTATAGAATCGATTCCATTTAAAGAGACTCGTGGCTATGTGCAAAATATATTAATGTTTGAAACTTACTATCGTGATTTGTTAGGAGTAAAAGGTTCATTTTTAAGTAAAAATGAACGTCAAGCGCGATATTAACAGTAAGGTTCGTTGTATATTTAGGTATACAATGTCCACTCAATTATCGAACCGAGGTCGAAATGCCATTAACTCCCGATTTTCAAAATTGGCAACAGGTTATGGATTTAATCAAACAATCTGCTGATGATGAACAACATTCTCTGTTATTAACGATGTTGATGACTCCTGATGAGCGAGATGTGCTACTGGCAAGAGTAAACATTTTTCATGAGCTATTAAAAGGGGATCTAAGTCAACGCCAAGTGAGTCAGTTGTTAGGGGTCGGTATTGCCACCATTACACGAGGATCTAACGAGTTGAAGAACCACTCGGAAATGGATAAAGAGTGGTTACAGCAGCTACTTTCTGGTGAAAGAGAAGCAAACTAGTTATTACATTAAAACCTATTTGGGTGCACAAATGGAATTAACGCTAAGATCAGAGCTTGTTGATAAACGCTGCTCCGCGTTAATAAGTTGTTGGTGAGTAATCCAATAGCCCCACCTTTTTGTTTAATGTTATCTGTATTGAAATGTCTATCCATGACATCACCAAGTTCATCACCAGCTGCAACGTCGATTAATACAGCCTCAGGCAGCATTAAACTGGATGATCGTGACTCACCTTGACGGATATTGTCATCAATGATCATCCAAGCAAAAGTGAAATTTCCTTCTATACCCGCTTCAAGAGCGACATAAAAATCTGCGTTGGTGATTGACTGTTTGGCATTTTTTATTCGATTTAATGCTCCAGCTTTGGTTTGTTGGCAACACATTGGTTGATCCGCAACCTCACTATCCACAGAGATGCCTTGGTAATGAAAGGCTTGGTTAGGGAAACTGAGATTAAAAGCCTCTTTAACCGCGCTGATTTTTGCCGGGTTTAGGGATGAGATAACCACTGTTTTCATTAATTACTCTTCTCTTATGAAGATAATCACTAGGAGATTATCTTTTGATTCTGAATTTAAAAAGACCCGTAATGGCAGCCATTAACAGGTCTTTGTGAGTCGATATGTTCACTACTAGGATAGCTTGAGTGTCACGGGCTCTACATTTTCTATAGGGTAACAACCAAGTACCTTTAGATATTTGGTGATCACGGTTAATTCATTAATGACTGATGACATCTCTTCTGATTTTATGTTTGCCATTAAATCCATATAGAACATCTCTTCCCATGGGTTGCCTAAGATAGGCCTAGATTCAAGCTTATTAATGTTGATATTGTGTTTCTGTAATACCAACAGAGACTCAACTAATGAACCAGCATCGTGAGTTGTTGACATAATCAGTGTTGTTTTAGCTGGAATCTGCTCAGAGACTTCGACTGGTTTACGAGCCACTACAATAAACCGAGTATAGTTTTCTGTTTGATTAGCAATATTGCCATGAATGGACTGTAACCCATATAGTTTGCCACTAGATGAGTTACCAATAGCGCCTATATTCGTTGAGTCTAACTCTTTAACGGCCACCATAGCATCTGCGGTGCTGACACATGATTTTAATTCAACTCCGTCTAATCGACTTAAAAACTCACTGCACTGTTGCAAAGGTTGAGGGTGAGAGTAGAGAGTGGTGATGTTCTCTAATGAGGTATCTGAAGTGGTTAAGATGCAGTGATCAATTGATTGTGTTATTTCTCCTACAATGTACAAGCTAGTATGCTGTAGCAGATCAAACACTTCATTGATTGAACCTGAACTGGTATTCTCAATAGGTAATACACCATACTCAGCGTGGCCAGATTCAACAGTTTTAACCACTTCTTTAAAGTTTTCACAGCCAAATTCGGCGAGTTCTATGTTTCTCTTACTAAAGTAACGTCTACTGGCAAGATTAGAGTAGGAGCCCTTAGCACCAAGGTAGGCAACTCTAACTATGGGTTTTCGGCTTAACTGTGGGTTGGTTAGGTTTTGCAGATATTGCTGCTGAAGCAGTACGGAGTCTTCAATAATGGTATGGAATAACTGGGTAATATAGTGAGCATCAAGTTCGTGCTTTTTGCCATTATTAATTAACTTAACGAGAAGTTGTTGTTCTCGTTTTGCATCTCGGACTGGCTTTGACGTTTCAACCTTGTTTTTGGCAACTTCAATACTGAGTTTTCTGCGTTCAGCGAAGAGTGTCAAAAGCTCGTTATCTATATCGTTCAGTCTTAATCTGATCTCATCAAGAGAGTAGTGTGGTTCCGTCATGTCTTATTCCTTAAAAAGCCTCCCTGCAGTGGGAAGCTTTGATTTTCTAATTCTATTTGTCTCTGCCAGTTGAGCCGGGTTTTTATTTTCTAATTATGATAATCACAATAAGCAAGGCTTTACTTATCGTCAAGAAAAATTATGTTTCACAAACAACAACGCCTCAATGAAAGCATTGAGGCGTTGTTGTATTCGTATCCTTTTATTTTAACTTGGGTATTTATACCTCTTCAGAATCTAACTCTTCTTCGGTTTCTACTGGAGACTCTGAATGACTCGCTCTACGCGACTCTGATTTGTGTTGTTGTTTGTTCATTTGACGTTCTAGTTTTTGTAGCGTTTCTCTAATTGCTCCAAATAGGTCGTCTTGTTCCGCTGAGGCGATAAGTTTGCCTCCGGCAAGAGAGATAAAAGCTTCAACCTTGTGTTGACCATTTGCACGTTTAGTGATTCCAGCATGACGGCCAGTTATATCCGCTTGCCATTTATCTAATTTTTTAAACTTGGCCTCGATACGTTCACGAATAGCAGAAGTGATTTCGATATTTGTGCCTGTGATTTCTACTGTCATAAATGCTTTCCTCTATTGCGACCCCTTGTTGGGTTAACTTCAGATTACTTATCTCAATAAAAATAAATGTGATCTGCATCACTATTCTGTGATGAGTGCCAATAAACAATTTCAACTGTGATCGTAAACAAAAAGATCGTATTTATTTGATTATAATGACTTGATACAAACGAAAAAATACTAGAGTATGGATAGGCTGAGCACTAGAAATGAAGATTTTTAGGGGCTAAGTTCAACCTCACTTTTTTACTGCATAAAAAAAGAGCAGTGTCGAAAGTAACACTACTCTTGTCATCTCAATTTTTGATCTTTAATTAATCGACAGGGTTAGCCGATATCATCTCTTCGGTTCGAATAATAGCGTCGTTCAAGTCCAGTTCTTTATAAGCAATCAACATGAACTCAAGTGATTTTCTCGCAGCGTTAGTATCTGGGTATGTACGCTGCAACTCTTGACTACGATTGATCGCCGAGATCCACGCTTCTCGTCGAATATAGAAATCAGCAGTGGCCAGTTCGTAATTCGCTAAGCGGTTTTTAAGGAATGACATTCTTTTTTTCGCATCATTGGCAAAAAGACTGTTTGGGTAGCGCTCTAATAGCTTCTTAAAATCTTTGAAGGCTGAACGAGCAGGCTCAGGGTCTCGATCAGAGCGGTCAATGTTAAACAGATCATGCATAAAGCTTCGGTCTTGAGCCATATAGGTTAAGCCGCGCATATACAGCACCCAATCAGACTTTTCATGAGTCGGATTTAAACGATTAAATCGGGAGATACTGGCATGACCTAAAGCAAGATCATCACTTTTGTAGTAGGCGAAAATGAGATCCAGCTGAACTTGTTCAGAATAAGCTCCAAAAGGGTATCTTGAATCAAGCGCTTCCAATTTCTCAATCGCACTCGACCAATCTCCATTTTGCAGTGATCGTTGTGCTTCAGAGTAAAGTTCGGCAGGTGGAATATCCGGTACGATGTTGTCACTGCTTGAACAACCTGCCAATAATACAACAGATAATAGGGCAGAAATAGTTAGGCGTCTCATTGCTGAAAAAACTTCCTTGATAAAAAAATAGAGAATCCGATATAGAAAATTCACAATAGCGGATACAATAGGATTATTACATCTATTTACCTAGCGTGCGACTATTAGTCCCATGGTTTTTGAAAAAGTTCGATATGGCCCAGAAAATAGAATTAACTGATACGATAAAAGATAGCCAACTTGGTCAACGAATTGATCAGGCAGTGGCGGAATTGTTCACCGATTTTTCTCGCGCGCGAGTTAAAGAGTGGATTTTAAGTGGTTACATCTTCATGGATGGGGAGGCTGTGTCTAAGCCCCGTGTTCGTGTATATGGTGGCGAAACCATCGTTATTAATGCAGAGCTTGATGATGAAGAGCGTTGGATCGCTCAAGACATTCCACTGGATATTGTTTACGAGGATGATGATATCCTAGTGATCAATAAACCGAGAGGATTGGTTGTTCATCCTGGCGCTGGTACCCCAGACGGTACGATTTTGAATGCGTTATTGCATCATTACCCTGACATTGCGGAAGTTCCGCGTGCAGGTATCGTTCACCGTTTGGATAAAGATACCACCGGTCTCATGGTCGTTGCGAAAAGTGTTCGAGCTCAAACTCGACTCGTTCGTGCACTGCAAAAGCATAAAATTACTCGCGAGTACGAAGCAATTGTCATTGGTAAAATGACTGCTGGTGGCACGGTTGAAAAACCGATTGGTCGTCACCCAACTAAGCGTACACAGATGGCCGTGCATGAATTAGGTAAAGATGCAGTTACTCATTTTAGAGTTGCTGAGCACTATCGCATTCATACACGTATTCGTCTGCGTTTGGAAACCGGTCGTACTCACCAAATTCGTGTTGATATGTCTCACTTGCAGCACCCATTGATAGGTGATCAGCTATATGGTGGTCGTCCGCGTCTGCCTAAAGATGCATCTCCAGAGTTAATTGGTATGCTACGAGGTTTTGATCGCCAGGCTTTGCATGCAGCGATGTTAAAATTTGAGCACCCTATTACCGGTGAAATCGTTAAGTTCCTTGCACCTATCCCAGATGACATCATCGCACTGCGTGAAATGTTACGTGCAGACATGTTAGAAAAAGGTGAAGACGAGATTTGATGAACTTCATCATTCCTAACTGGCCTGCAGCTAAAAATATCAAAGCGTTGAGTACATTACGTAACGATGGGGTCAGTCAAAGCCCTTTTGATAGTTTTAATTTAGGTGCTCACGTTGGGGATGATGTCGAGTTAGTCGAAAAAAATCGCACGTTACTGCTTAATGCTGGTGGGCTGCCTAGTGCACCAGTTTGGCTCAATCAAACCCACTCTACTAATATTATCTCTCTGCCATTGTCGCCTTCTTATTCGTTCGGTGATAACGTCGATGGTTCATTTACGACCGAAAAAAATCAAGTGTGCTGCGTAATGACCGCTGATTGTTTACCTGTGCTATTTTGTGATAAGGCTGGTTCTAAAGTTGCCGCTGTACATGCTGGGTGGCGAGGGTTGTGTGACGGCATTCTTGAACAAACTGTTGAAGCGTTAGATTGTTCTGAATTGATGGTATGGATAGGTCCAGCCATTGGTTTTGACAGTTTTGAAGTTGGGGATGAAGTGAAGCAACAGTTTATGGCTGTTGATGCTCAAGCTGAGGTTGCTTTTTCAATAAAAGGCTCAGGTAAGTGGCTTGCAGATATGAATTTGTTGGCAACTCAGAGGTTGAATCGAGCTGGAATTGTCGATATCTACTACTCAAATCTATGCACTTATCAAAATAACCAAGATTTTTTCTCATATCGCAAAGAGGGCCAAACAGGCCGACAAGCCACGCTCATCTGGCTTGAATAACGTTTCATACTTCCAATATCTTGATCTTAATCAATCCAATCTCAATTTTACGCTTGAAAATTTAAACAAACGCGCCCATCTATTCTTTAATTAAGAAGACGTTTTATGTGGAGAGTTTGTCATGCGTTTAGACCGATTTACGAGCAAGTTTCAATTAGCGATTTCCGATGCTCAATCATTAGCGCTTGGGCGAGATCACCTTTATATTGAACCTGTACACTTGATGGTGTCGCTGCTTAATCAAGACAGCAGCACTATTAGACCTCTGCTTACGATGCTTAGTGTGGATGTGACCCCGCTACGATCTAAGCTGAGTGAGTTGTTAGATAAACTGCCTAAAGTGACCGGTACTGGTGGTGATGTACAGCTCTCCAGTGGTATGGGCGTTATGTTTAACATGTGTGATAAATTGGCGCAGAAACGTAACGATACTTATATCTCGTCCGAAATTTTCATTCTTGCTGCTATTGAAGACAAAGGCTCATTAGGTAAATTGTTGCGTGAGTTAGGATTAACCGAGAAAAATGCCAATAAAGCGATTGAAGAGATCCGTGGTGGGCAAAAAATTGATGATCAGAATGCTGAAGAGAAACGTCAAGCCTTAGGTAAATACACCATAGATCTTACCGAGCGTGCAGAGCAGGGGAAATTAGATCCTGTTATTGGCCGCGATGATGAGATACGTCGTACTATTCAAGTATTACAGCGTAGAACAAAAAATAATCCGGTTATTATTGGCGAACCTGGCGTGGGTAAAACCGCGATTGTTGAAGGGTTGGCACAACGTATTATCAATGGTGAAGTCCCTGAAGGTTTGAAACACAAGCGAGTGTTGTCTTTAGACATGGGATCGTTGGTGGCCGGAGCAAAATATCGAGGCGAATTTGAAGAACGTTTAAAAGCGGTACTTAACGAACTTGCCAAAGAAGAGGGCAGAGTGATTCTGTTCATTGATGAAGTACACACCATGGTTGGCGCAGGAAAAGGCGAAGGATCCATGGATGCGGGTAATATGCTAAAACCTGCACTGGCACGAGGTGATCTGCATTGTGTTGGAGCCACAACCTTGGATGAGTATCGACAAAATATAGAAAAAGATCCCGCTTTAGAGCGAAGATTTCAAAAAGTGCTGGTTGAAGAGCCAACCGTAGAAGATACCATTGCTATTCTACGCGGATTAAAAGAGCGCTACGAACTTCATCATCATGTGGAAATTACCGATCCAGCTATTGTTTCAGCGGCAACTCTTTCACATCGCTACGTCTCTGATCGCCAACTACCCGATAAAGCCATTGATCTGATTGATGAAGCCGCTTCAAGTATACGACTGCAAATGGACTCAAAACCTGAATCGTTGGATAAGCTGGAGCGACGAATCATTCAGTTAAAGATAGAGCAACAGGCTTTAGTAAAAGAGAGCGATGCCGCGAGCTTGAAAAGGTTGAGTGTTTTAAACGAAGAGTTAACAGCTAAAGAGCGAGATTATGCAGAGCTAGAAGAGGTATGGAAAGCTGAAAAAGCAGCACTGTCAGGAACTCAGCATATAAAATCGGAGTTAGAACAAGCAAGAACTGACATGGATATTGCAAGGCGTGCCGGTGATTTGAATAGAATGTCTGAATTGCAATATGGGCGAATTCCGGAACTCGAAAAACAGTTAGATTTAGCTGCGCAAGCTGAAATGCAGGAGATGACCCTACTGCGAAATAAAGTAACAGAAGTTGAAATTGCTGAAGTACTGTCAAAACAGACCGGGATTCCTATTGCTAAGATGCTTGAGGGAGAAAAAGATAAACTGTTGAAGATGGAACAGGCTCTACACCGTAAAGTGATTGGGCAGGCAGAAGCTGTAGAAGCGGTATCCAATGCAATTCGAAGAAGTCGAGCTGGTCTTTCAGATCCAAATAAACCGATAGGGTCATTTTTATTTCTTGGACCAACAGGTGTAGGTAAAACTGAGTTGTGTAAATCATTAGCGAGTTTTATGTTTGATAATGAGAGCGCAATGGTCCGAATCGATATGTCAGAATTTATGGAGAAGCACTCAGTTGCAAGGTTGGTTGGTGCTCCTCCCGGATATGTTGGTTATGAAGAAGGCGGTTATTTAACAGAGGCGGTTCGACGACGTCCATATTCAGTGATCTTATTAGATGAAATAGAAAAAGCACATCCGGATGTTTTTAACATACTCTTACAAGTACTCGATGACGGACGCTTAACTGATGGGCAGGGCAGAACCGTCGACTTTAGAAATACGGTCATTATTATGACCTCGAATCTAGGTTCAGAACAGATCCAAGAACATATTCAGCAACTTGACTATGATGGTATGAAATCGATGGTGATGGATGTTGTTGCTCAACAGTTTAGACCTGAGTTTATTAATCGAGTTGATGAGAGCGTGGTATTTCACCCATTGACTAAAGAGCATATTAAGGAGATCGCGAAGATTCAGCTTAAAATGCTCCAACAGAGATTGGTGGACAAAGGTTATGAATTGTTAATTAGTGATGAGGCGTTGAGTTTAATTGCTGAAGCAGGTTTTGATCCAGTATTTGGCGCAAGACCTTTAAAACGTACTATTCAAAATGGTGTCGAAAATCCACTTGCTAAAGATCTGCTTGCGGGTAAATTGCACACAGACAAACCTATTAAGTTATCGGTGAGAAATAACAGACTGATTGCAGAGCAGTAAATGGACGTTTAAAATAGTTCTGGTTGTAAAAAATATAAAATGGTTACTTGTTGAGCAAGAAAACCATTTTTGATAAAAAATCATAATAAACACTTGCCAATGTGATCGAACCCCCTATAATGCGACCTCACTGACACGGAGCGGCTTCTTCTTTTAGAAACCAAGAGCCATAAGGGTTCTAGCTTAGTCAGTCGGACAACAAGCCACGAGAAATAAGTTTAAAAAAGTGTTTGACACGAGAGCTTAAATCGCTAAAATGGCCGTCCACTTAAACGAGTTA
>JAESQY010000177.1 GCA_016764915.1 Aliivibrio sp.
TCCTAAACTAGGCCTAGACGGTTGTTGCGGACGCGGTTGTAATGGCTGTTTGATGTTCTGGAACGACCCTGCCTACGCCAAAGCCCGCGTGCTTATGGCCGGTAAAAAGCAAGGGCAATTGCTAGACAAAGACATGCGTGAAACGGCGGCTGAGTAGCCTATAAAGCTGCTTTGATTGCATCAACCAAGTCGGTTTTCTCCCAACTAAACCCGCCTTCATTATCTGGCGTACGGCCAAAATGGCCGTAGGCCGAAGTACGGGCGTAAATTGGTTTGTTGAGGTCGAGATGCGCACGGATACCGCGCGGCGTAAGATCCATGACTTTGCGGATTACGTTTTCTAATTCCGTCTCGCTGACCTGACCTTTGCCGCCCATATCCACATAAATAGAGGTCGGATTAGCGACACCAATAGCATAAGAAAGTTGGATATTGACCCATTCTGCTACGCCTGCGGCCACTATATTTTTGGCCAAATAACGTGCAGCATAAGCAGCACTGCGGTCAACTTTTGAAGGATCTTTACCAGAGAAAGCACCGCCACCGTGACGCGCTGCGCCGCCGTAAGTATCAACGATGATTTTACGGCCAGTTAGACCACAGTCACCCATTGGGCCACCGATCACAAAACGACCTGTTGGGTTAATAAAGAATTTCGTCTCTTTATTTAACCACTCAGATGGAAGTACTGGTTTGATGATCTCTTCCATTACTGCTTCACGAAGTTCCGGTGTAGAGATTGAATCACAGTGTTGGGTTGAAAGTACAACCGCATCGATGCCAACAATCTTACCTTGGTCGTACTGGAAAGTGACCTGAGATTTTGCGTCTGGACGTAAAAAGTCCAGTTTGCCACTCTTACGTACTTCCGCTTGCTTCTGTACAAGTAAGTGAGAGTAAGTAATAGGAGCAGGCATTAGGATATCGGTTTCGTTGGTTGCATAACCAAACATGATACCTTGATCGCCAGCACCCTGTTCTTTAGGGTCAGCGCGGTCGACACCTTGATTAATGTCTGGAGACTGCTTACCAATGGTATTTAAAACTGCACATGAGTTTGCATCGAAGCCCATATCAGAGTGAACGTAACCAATTTCGCGTACTGTTTCACGAGTCAACTCTTCAATATCAACCCATGCAGAAGTGGTGATTTCACCACCGACCATGACCATGCCTGTTTTTACGTATGTCTCACAAGCTACGCGAGCTTTTGGGTCTTGCTCAATGATCGCATCAAGTACCGCATCAGAAATTTGATCAGCGATTTTATCTGGGTGACCTTCTGATACAGACTCAGAGGTAAAAAGGTGTTTTGCCATGATGGTGTCCACTTTTATTGGATGATATAAAATAGTTTGAATGAAACAACCATATTCATAGTAAGTATATAGCGGTTTCTACTTCTAGACGGCTATAATATTAGAATCCGTTCAGATTGCAACCGATTTCTTACTTATCAACAAACTAAACGTTTGCGCAGATTAGGTTATGAATTTTAATGTAACAAGGCATGCAACGAATGTTGTAAATAGTGATATGACACTAACTATTTATTTGTAAAACATTTGCAGTGCTACAGTTGCTTTGCGACAATACTCCGCATAAATATACCTAAGTTTCTTTATCAATGATGCTTTAAGCTAGCCTTGTGATTGAGGTAGCTTAGGTATATTGGGGTTAACTTTAATTGTAGAGTTGATCTTCCATTATTAAAAAGTTTTTCGAATTTTAGGAGCAGACATGTCTTCACGTAAGGAACTCGCCAATGCAATCCGTGCCCTTAGCATGGATGGCGTACAACAAGCTAATTCAGGTCACCCAGGTGCCCCAATGGGAATGGCTGATATCGCTGAAGTATTATGGCGTAGCCACCTGAATCATAACCCACAAAACCCAGAGTGGGCTGATCGTGACCGTTTTATTCTTTCTAACGGCCATGGTTCAATGTTGATTTACTCACTGCTGCACCTTTCTGGTTATGACTTATCGATCGACGATTTGAAAAACTTCCGTCAATTGCACTCTAAAACTCCAGGTCACCCTGAATATGGTTACGCACCTGGTGTTGAAACAACAACGGGTCCACTAGGCCAGGGCATCACCAATGGTGTTGGTATGGCAATGGCTGAAAAAGCACTTGCTGCTCAATTCAACCGTGAAGGCCACGATGTTGTTGACCATAATACGTATGTATTTATGGGTGACGGCTGTCTTATGGAAGGTATCTCCCACGAATCGTGTTCATTAGCTGGAACGTTAGGTCTTGGTAAACTGACTGCATTTTGGGATGACAACGGCATCTCAATCGATGGCGAAGTAGAAGGCTGGTTCACAGATGACACACCTAAGCGTTTTGAAGCGTACGGTTGGCATGTAATTCCAGCTGTTGATGGACATGATCCTGAAGCAATTAATGCAGCGATTGAAGCGGCTAAAGCTGAAACAGGTCGTCCAACCCTTATCTGTACGAAAACTGTTATCGGTTTTGGTTCTCCAAACAAAGCGGGTACACACAATTGTCATGGTGCTCCTTTGGGCGCTGATGAAATCGCAGCAACTCGTAAAGCACTTGGTTGGGAGCACGGACCTTTTGAAATCCCTGCTGATATCGCAGCTGAGTGGGATGCAAAAGAAGCGGGCGCAGCTAAAGAAGCAGCATGGAACGTTAAATTTGACGCATATGCCGCTGCACACCCTGAGCTAGCTGCTGAATATAAGCGCCGCATAAACGGTGACTTACCAGCACAGTGGGAAGAGAAAGCGAACGCAATCATTGCTGATCTGCAAGCTAACCCAGCTAACATCGCTTCACGTAAAGCCTCTCAAAATGCACTAGAAGCTTTTGGCGCTATGCTTCCTGAGTTTATGGGCGGTTCTGCTGACCTTGCTCCTTCAAACTTAACTATGTGGTCTGGATCTAAAGCGGTTTCTGCTGAAGACTTCTCAGGTAACTATGTACACTATGGTGTGCGTGAGTTTGGTATGACAGCGATCATGAATGGTCTTGCTTTACATGGTGGTTTTGTTCCTTACGGCGCAACCTTCTTAATGTTCATGGAGTATGCACGTAACGCACTGCGTATGGCTGCTCTAATGAAGATTCAGAACATTCAAGTTTACACGCATGACTCTATCGGTCTTGGTGAAGATGGTCCAACGCACCAGCCAGTTGAACAGGTATCTTCTCTTCGTCTAACACCAAACATGAGTGTTTGGCGTCCATGTGACCAAGTTGAATCTGCAGTGGCTTGGAAACTTGCTATTGAACGTAAAGATGCGCCTACTTCACTGATCTTCTCTCGTCAGAACCTTGCTCAACAAGCACGTGATAATGCTCAAGTAGCTAATATTGCAAAAGGTGGTTACATCCTTAACGATTGTGATGGCAAGCCGGATCTCATTCTGATTGCTACCGGATCTGAAGTTGAACTTGCAGTATCTGCAAAAGCCGCATTAGCAGGTCACAAGGTACGTATCGTCTCTATGCCTTCAACGGATGCATTTGATAAGCAAGATGCCGCTTACCGTGAGTCAGTACTTCCTTCAGACATAACGGCTCGTATCGCGATTGAAGCTGGTATTGCTGATTTCTGGTACAAGTACGTTGGTTTGGATGGCCGTATTATCGGTATGACAACATTTGGTGAGTCAGCGCCAGCTGGAGAACTGTTTAAAATGTTTGGTTTCACAACTGAAAATGTTGTAGAAACTGCGCAAGAACTTCTTGCATAAACAACGAAGGCACTAGCGTGTCGCGTTGATTAAAGTGAGCCTCCTTAATTGGGGGCTTTTTTTATCCTATTTTCAGACTATAACCTCTCCATATTTATGATGAATCCACGCGATTATTGAGATACACTTTGAAGTCATTATTTCCCCTTTAGATACATAGAAAGATTAGGTTTGCTATGGCATTAAGAGTTGCAATAAACGGATTTGGACGTATTGGACGCAGTGTATTAAGAGCGCTATACGAGAGCAATAAAAATCAACAGATAGAGATCGTGGCTATCAATGAGTTGGCGGAGCCTGAAGCGATGGCTCACCTTTTGCAATATGATTCTAGCCATGGCAGATTTGGTAAAAAAATCTCTTATAATCAGGAGCATTTACACATCACACACCAAGATTCATCGGTGGATGCGATTCGTGTACTTCATCAACCTGAGCTTAACCTGTTGCCTTGGCATGATTTAGCGGTTGATATCGTTTTGGACTGTACTGGAATATTTGGCTCTAGAGCCGATGGCGAAGCTCATATTCAAGCAGGTGCGCAAAAAGTACTATTTTCACATCCCGCTGGTAGTGATATAGACAACACCATTATTTTTGGTGTCAATCAGGATACTTTGAAAGCAGAAGATAGAATCGTTTCAAATGGATCATGTACCACTAACTGCATTATACCCATTATTAAAGTATTGGATGATACGTTTGGTATAGAGTCTGGAACGATCACCACGATTCATTCAGCAATGAATGATCAACCCGTTATTGATGCTTATCACTCAGATTTAAGACGAACTCGAGCGGCAAGTCAGTCTATTATTCCAGTAGATACAAAACTGCACCTTGGAATTGAAAGGATATTCCCGAAATTTTCTAACAAATTTGAAGCGATTTCAGTTAGAGTTCCTACAATAAACGTCTCAGCAATGGATTTAAGTGTCACTCTTCACTCAAAAGTGAAAGTTAATGACATAAATCAAACCATAATTGAGGCATCTCGGTGTACATTAAACGGTATTGTAGATTACACAGAACTGCCTTTGGTTTCTATAGATTTTAACCATGATCCTCATAGTGCTATTGTTGATGGCAGCCAAACTCGTGTGAGTAATGGCCACTTGGTTAAGATGTTGGTCTGGTGTGACAATGAGTGGGGGTTTGCTAACCGCATGTTAGATACCGCCTTAGAGATGCACAAGCTCTCTTAAAATTTGACAACAATTTTATGCCATTGAGCCCGTTGCTTGATGAGCTGCTTTATTTTTTAATTTTAACGTGAGAGGACAAACAATGTCTGTAATCAAGATGACTGACCTGGAACTAGCAGGTAAACGAATTTTCATCCGTGCTGATTTAAACGTTCCAATAAAAGACGGTAAAGTAACGTCAGATGCTCGTATTCTTGCATCATTGCCAACGATCAAAATGTGTCTAGAAGCTGGCGCAAAAGTAATGGTTACTTCTCACTTAGGTCGTCCGACTGAAGGTGAGTACAACGAAGAGTTCTCTTTAGCACCTGTTGTCAATTACCTAAATGACGCCTTAGATTGCGATGTTAAACTAGCGAAAGATTACCTAGATGGCCTTGAGCTAAATACTGGTGAGTTAGTGGTTCTTGAGAATGTTCGCTTTAACAAAGGCGAAAAGAAGAACGAAGAGCCGCTTTCTAAGAAATACGCAGCATTGTGTGACATTTTTGTAATGGATGCATTCGGTACTGCTCACCGTGCTCAAGCGTCAACTCATGGTGTAGGTAAAAACGCACCTATTGCATGTGCTGGCCCTCTACTCGCGGCTGAGCTTGAAGCACTAGGCAAAGCAATGGATAACCCAGCTCGCCCACTCATAGCAATCGTTGGTGGTTCTAAAGTATCAACTAAGTTAACGGTTCTTGAGTCACTATCTAAGATTGCCGATCAACTTGTTGTTGGTGGTGGTATCGCGAATACTTTTATCGCAGCTGCCGGTCACAACGTAGGTAAATCTCTATATGAAGCCGATCTAGTTGAAACCGCTAAAAAACTAATGATAGATTGTGCAATTCCAGTTGCGACTGATGTTGCATGTGCTAAAGCATTTGATGAAAACGCAGAAGCGGTAATCAAGCATGTTTCTGAAGTTCAAGACGACGATATGATTTTTGACCTTGGTCCTGATTCAACGGCCGTTCTTGCTGAGATTATTAAGAATGCAAAAACAATTTTGTGGAATGGTCCTGTAGGCGTATTTGAATTTAAGAACTTTGAAGCCGGTACTGCTGGCATCGCTAAAGCCATCGCCGATTCTGAAGGTTTCTCTGTCGCTGGCGGTGGTGACACATTAGCAGCCATCGATAAGTTTGGTATTAAAGCGGATGTATCTTACATCTCTACTGGTGGCGGCGCATTCCTTGAGTTTGTTGAAGGAAAAGTACTTCCAGCCGTTGCTATGCTAGAAGAACGTGCAAAAGGTTAATTAATTTGAGGTGGAAATAAAATAATCTGCCGCTTTTTTACGTTTGTTGCTACAATAGAATCTGTTGTGAGCAAACGATTGCCGAATTAGTATTTAATTTGAAACGATAGAAAAAATAGGACTATATCCATGTCTAAGATCTTCGATTTTGTAAAACCTGGTGTAATTTCTGGCGATGACGTACAGAAAGTCTTTGAAGTAGCAAAAGCAAACAAATTTGCTCTTCCTGCAGTAAACGTAGTAAACACTGACACAATCAATGGTGTTCTTGAAGCAGCGGCTAAAGTTAAAGCGCCAGTTGTTGTTCAGTTCTCTAACGGTGGTGCTGGTTTCTTCGCTGGTAAAGGACTTAAACTTGAAGGCCAAGGCGCTCAAATCGCTGGTGCAGTAGCTGGAGCAAAATATGTTCACGCTATTGCTGAGTCTTACGGTATCCCAGTGATCCTTCATACTGACCATGCTGCGAAGAAACTTCTGCCATGGATTGACGGACTACTAGACGCTGGCGAAGCGTTTTTTGCTGAAACAGGTAAGCCTCTTTTCTCTTCTCACATGATCGATCTTTCTGAAGAGTCTTTAGAAGAGAATATCGGGACGTGTGCTAAGTATCTTGCGCGCATGGCGAAAATGGATATGACGCTTGAAATCGAACTGGGTTGTACTGGTGGCGAAGAAGATGGTGTTGATAACTCTGATATGGACACATCACTTCTTTACACTCAACCTGAAGATGTTGCGTATGCCTATGAGACATTAAATGCTGTTAGCCCTCGTTTCACTATTGCGGCTTCGTTTGGTAACGTACACGGTGTTTATAAGCCGGGTAATGTCGTGCTTACGCCAACAATTTTACGCGATTCTCAAGCATACTGTGCTGAGAAATTTGGTATTGCTGGCGATGCACTTAACTTTGTATTCCACGGTGGTTCTGGTTCAACTGAAGCTGAAATCCAAGAGTCAATTGGTTACGGTGTTATCAAAATGAACATCGATACTGATACGCAATGGGCTTCATGGGATGGCATTCGTAACTACGAAGCTGAGAACCGTGAGTACCTTCAAGGTCAAATCGGTAACCCAACCGGTGATGATGCGCCGAATAAGAAGTATTACGATCCACGCGTTTGGTTACGTGCAGGTCAAACTTCAATGGTTAAACGTCTTGAAAAAGCATTCTCTGACCTTAATGCTATCGACGTATTATAATTCGTTTCTAACGTCTTAAATTTTATAAAAAACCTTGTCCGTATGGGCAAGGTTTTTTTTATGGAATTAATAATGTAATCGCGGAGTCTCCTTTGCTATTCTCACTATTGAAACGGCGATATTCTTTTTACTTACAGTGTTAACAGCCTTTCAATTTATATGTTCTACTGTCCCTAATTTAGTAGGGATAACAGGTTTAACAAGGATCTGACTTTATTGCACGAAGTCCTGCTAAAAAGTCAAAAAATAAATCATCGAAATAACTAAGGAAATAAATACTATGGCTGATGTCGATTTAGCGCCTAATCTCAGTAAACTTGAGCATTGGTTCACCAATAACAGTGATCTATTTTTACAATATGGTGTCAATATTATCTCCGCTGTTCTGATTTTATTCGTTGGTAATATTATCGTGAAAATGGTTGCGGGCAGTGTTGCTAAGATTTTAAAAAAGAAAGAAATGGATCAAGCAGTTGTGGATTTTGTCCATACATTAGTTCGTTACCTTCTATTTGTTATCGTACTTGTAGCGGCATTAGGCCGTATCGGTGTTCAAACTGCTTCTGTGGTTGCGGTTATTGGTGCTGCTGGCTTGGCTGTTGGTCTTGCACTGCAAGGTTCGCTCTCTAATTTTGCCGCTGGTGTGTTGATTGTGGCATTCCGTCCATTCAAATCTGGCGACTATGTTGAGATTGGTGGTGTTGCGGGCTCTGTTGAGTCAATTCAAATCTTTCAAACTATTTTGGTGACGCCAGATAATAAAATGGTTGTGGTTCCGAATGGTGGTGTTATTGGTGGCCCCATTACTAACTACTCTCGCCATGAGACTCGCCGAGTTGATCATGTTATTGGTGTCTCTTACAGCGCTGATCTGAAAAAAACAAAAGCAGTTATCACTCAAATCTTAGAAGACGATGCACGTGTTCTTAAAAGTCCGGCACCAACCGTTGGTGTGGTCGCTCTTGCTGATTCGTCGGTTAACTTTGTGGTTCGCCCGTGGTGCAATACGGCTGATTACTGGGATGTATACTTTGATACGTTGCAAGCGATTAAAGAGGGCCTCGATAAAGAGGGCATTGAAATTCCATTTCCTCAAATGGACGTTCATCTAAACAAAGCGGATTAATGAGTCATTCTCTAGATAGTGTTAGGGCAACCATTAAGGTTGCCCTTTTTTATTCAGTGGTGTTATTTGGAAGGTAGTGTATAGCATTGGGCAGGTTGATTAATAGTTTGCTAAGGTCGTCACTGTTGAAGATAAAAGTGGATTTAGGATCACCAGGAGTAAACAGCAGCTCTTTATGGGTAAACAAAATAGGGTCAACAATAATCTGAATCGCTTCATTCATTACAAATGGACAAACTGCCCCAGGCACGCAGCCTAGCTGCTCGATCATCTCCTCATTTGAACTTATTGATGGTCTTTTGCCGATCAGCGATTTTACTGCTTTACTGTCTAACCGTTGATCTTTATGGGTAAACAACAGTGCGAAGGTTTTCTCGGCCCCCTTAAGCTTTAAAAATAGGCTTTTGGTCGGGGCGGCAGTCCAAGAGAATTGTTGGCAAACCTGCTCATCAATGTCGTAATTGGTAATCGCCTGATGGCGGCAATGCTCAAATTTCACATCAGATTGTTCAAATAGGTCGCGTGTAAAGTTATAAATTTCATTAATTTTATACATATTAATCGGTCACTTTAGTGGATAAGGCTTAATGCTAGCTTGGTCGCAATATAGAACATCATGGCAGCAACTAAAATATCTATTGTCTGTTTTACTCTGACTTTTGATAGGGTTGATGATAATTTTGCTGCGCTTAACGATAAGCCATAAAACCAAGTAAATGAGGCGGTTAATGTGCCAATAGCAAAGAGCACTCGATCGCTCTCATTAAATTGTCCCCCAATAGAACCAAGAATAACGACCGTGTCGAGATAAACATGTGGATTCAATAGAGTGACCGCTAACGCACCCGCTATTACGGCTCGGCGACTACTAATTACATTGTCATTATTTGGAATGGGCACTGAGCTGCTGGCGTTATAGGCTTCTTTGAGCGAATTGAAACCATAAAAGGTCAGGAAAATAATGCCAGCAAGTGTGATTAGAGTGAGTACCGTTTGGTTACTGGCAAGCAGCGCTCCACCTCCAAAAATACCTATGCTGATCAATACAATGTCGCAAATACTGCAGATGGTAGCTGTCGTCAAGTGGTGCTGTTTTTTAATGCCTTGATTGAGTACAAATGCATTTTGGGCACCAATAGGAATAATCATACTTAGACCCAGAGCAAATCCTTGAAGAGGGATCCAAGAGTTCATAAAAAGTTCCTTCTAAATAAAAAATCAGTGTATAGAATAAGACTGAATTGAGATAAAGTTAAACTAATAATACTGATGGTATATAAGTTTAACTTATAGGTGAGAGAGTGAAAGGATTAGATTATAGATGGCTGGCTGCGTTGGATGCGATTGTCCATCAGAAAAGCTTCGAAAAAGCGGCAGAGCAGCTCTGTATCACACAGTCAGCGGTATCGCAGCGGATTAAGCAGCTGGAAAAGTTGGTGGCTCAGCCCCTACTTATCAGAGAGCAACCGCCTAAACCCACCGAGACGGGAAAAAAATTATTAAGCTTATATCAAAAAGTGAAACTGCTTGAACAAGAGACATTTCCCGAGCTTGATTTAACCGCCATAAATCGGCCATTAGTGGTATCACTAGCCGTGAATGCTGATAGCTTAGCCACTTGGTTTTTGCCTGCTATCTCTCCGTTACTTGAGAACAACAATATCGAGCTTAACCTATTGGTCGAGGATGAGACTCGCACACTATTAAAATTGAAAAATGGTGAAGTGGTGGGCGCGTTGAGTACGCATGAAAAACCAATGGTAGGGTGTGAATGTACCTACTTAGGTGATGTTGTCTATCGATGTGTTGCAAGCCCAAGTTTTGTTGATAAGTATTTTAAGCAAGGTGTCACTAGAGAAGCCATCATGAGAGCGCCTGCAGTATCCTTTGATCAACATGATGAAATGCATCAACAGTACCTTTTTGAAACATTTGGTTTATCAGCCGGAGAGTGGATTAAACATACGGTTAGATCGTCTGAGTCTTTTGTGTTTTTGTCTAAAAGAGGGGTGGCTTACAGTTTGATCCCTGAAATCCAAGTGAAAGATGAATTAACGAGTGGTGAGCTGGTGGATATTTCCCCAGAGCACACGATTATAAGACCACTTTATTGGCACCACTGGGCATTGGAGAGTGACATATTGGCAAAAATGACAGAACAGATTATCAACCATAGCCGGTCTACGTTTGCATCATAATCAATTATTGTTGGTTGTTGTTGGAACATATTGATAGAACCGCAGTCATAACAAGCACTATATTTGATCATAATTGGAGTTTTAAATGTTAAATCGCTTAACAAAATCAGTGATTACGTTACTGATTGTCTTCGTAAGTACGGCCTCTTTTGCCGCAGATTTTGATTTCCCCCATATTGAAACAGTGGGTGTTGGTGAGGTAGTCGCAACGCCAGATATGGCAGAGTTTTCAGTTCAGGTTGTTGAGCAAAGAATCAAAGCTCAGCAAGCAAAAGCTGCAGTTGATCATGTTATTATTGCCTTTCACTCTCGGTTGCAAGAATTAGGGGTTACTCGAAGTGATGTCCGATCTGGCAATATTCAGCTCTCACCTCAATACAGTTACCCAAAAAATGAAAAACCTAAACTAGAGGGGTATCGTGCGACTCGAACAGTGACAGTGATTGTTCGGCAGCTTGATCAATTAAATACATTATTAGATGGTGCACTCGGTGATGGCATTAATCGTATTAATCATGTAGCTCTCAAAGTGAGTAATGAAAAAAAGTATCAACAAAAAGCACAGCTGGCTGCCATAGAAGATGCGAAAATGAAAGCAAAAGTCCTTGCTGCTGGCTTTGATAAGCGAGTCGAAGGTGTCTGGCAAGTGATTTATCGCAACGAATATAATGCGCCCGTTGAGATGAGAGCGGTAATGTTAGATTCCGCAAAAATACAAGCCTCGTACCAAGACAGTGAAATTATCATTAAAGATCGGTTAGATGTTGTATTTCGTTTGAATGATTAAAGCTAGAGATGGTTAGAATGAGAGCCCCTGAAAGTATCAGGGGCTTTTTTATTAATGAAGAATACGAGCGCGAAGAGTACCTTTGATCGCTTTCAATTTGCTTAAGGCCTCTTCAGAGCGAGAAGCTTCAACGTCAATAACCACATAACCCATTTCAGGTGTTGTTTGTAGATACTGAGCCGCGATGTTGATGTTTTCATCGGCAAAAATACTGTTTATCTGCGTTAATATTCCCGGATTGTTTTCATGGATATGAAGCAGACGAGAGGTATCTATATGCTCGGGTAGAGAAACTTCAGGGAAGTTAACTGAAGATAGTGTTGAACCGTTATCTGAATATTTTGCCAGCTTACCAGCCACTTCAACGCCAATGTTCTCTTGGGCTTCTTGGGTTGATCCGCCAACATGAGGAGTCAAGATTACGTTATCGAATTTTTGTAATGGAGACTCAAATGGGTCTGCGTTAGTTTTAGGCTCTGTTGGGAACACATCAATTGCCGCACCACCAATTTTACCTGATTCCAATGCACTGCATAATGCAGGAATATCAACCACAGTACCTCTAGCAGCATTAATGAAAATGGCACCTGGCTTCATTCGAGAAAACTCAGCTTTAGACATCATCTCTTTGGTGCTCGCTGTTTCAGGAACATGTAGAGTGATCACGTCACATTTATTAAGCAGTTCAGTTAAATTATGGATTTGCGTAGCATTACCTAATGAGAGTTTGCTTTCAATATCATAAAAATAGACTCTCATGCCTAGGTTTTCAGCAAGAATGCCTAGCTGAGTACCGATGTGACCATAACCAATGATCCCCAAACGCTTTCCTCTTGCTTCGAATGATGCATCTGCGCTTTTTTTCCATATGCCTCGATGAGCAAGCGCATTTTTCTCAGGAATTCCACGAAGCAGCAATAAAATTTGTCCGAGGACCAGTTCTGCAACACTGCGGGTATTTGAGAATGGAGCATTAAACACTGGAATGCCGCGAGACGCAGCAGCTTTAAGGTTTACTTGATTGGTGCCAATACAGAAACAACCAACGGCAACGAGTTTATCTGCGGCGGCAAACACCTCTTCAGTAAGTTGGCTACGAGAACGGATGCCAATGAAGTGCACACCTTTTACTGCTTTTATCAGCTCATCATCAGAAAGGGACCCCTTGTGATACTCTATGTTGTTGTAGCCTGCTGTTTGTAGAACCTCAACAGCAGAGGGGTGTAGCCCTTCAAGTAGCAGTATTTTAATCTTTTCTTTTTCTAATGATTTTTTAGTCATTGCTGTTCTTATCCTTAAAAACGAGATACGTCATATGCTCATACCATTCAAAATCTGAGGGTGTTACTTTGATTTTGTGTCGATAGATCCTCTCAATAAAGTAACAAAAAACAATCGATTTGGGTAAGAAAATGACGAAAAAAAGACAAAAAAAAGGCACTAACCAGTGCCATTTGTAATAAAGCACCAAAAAGGTGCGTTATTCGATAATTTTAGCGCCATTCTGTGTACCAACAATAAGTGCATCTGCACCTCTTATGGCAAACAGACCAACGGTGACCACCCCAGCAAGCCCATTAATTGTCTGTTCTAACTCTTTAGGGTTGGTAATAGAGAGTCCGTGAACATCTAGAATTACGTTGCCATTATCGGTAATGACACCTTCACGATAAGCTGGGCGTCCACCCAATTTTACTAGTTCACGAGCGACGTACGAGCGAGCCATTGGAATGACTTCAACTGGAAGTGGGAATTGACCGAGAATATCAACTTGTTTCGTATCATCAACAATACAGATGAATTTTTTAGCCAGTGCAGCGACAATTTTTTCACGAGTTAATGCTGCGCCGCCGCCTTTAATCATGTCATTATGACCGTTGATCTCATCAGCACCGTCTACATAGACATCAAGAGAGTCAACACTATTACAATCAAAAACTTCAATACCAAGACCTTTCAATTTCTCAGTTGAAGCGATAGAGCTTGATACTGCGCCTTTTATTTCATTTTTCATTGTCGCAAGCGCATCAATAAAGTGATTTACTGTAGAGCCTGTACCAACGCCAACAATGCTGTCTGGTTGAACATAATCTAGGGCAGCCCATCCAGCCGCTTTTTTCATTTCATCTTGAGTCATGACATTCTCTATTTCAATAAAAGGGAGTGGAAGAAAACGATTGCTATTTTTCGGGCGATTATAACTCACAGCTACTCATACGCCAGAAAAAAGTAAAATGATTTAGTGAAGTTGTTGTTAATAAGACCATTGCCAATGCTTTGATGGTGCCAGAATATGTGGCAGTGGAACATCCCAAGACTCTACAGGTATTTGATGGGTCTGTTGGCAATCATGAGCAAGACCTATCGGCATGGGGCCTTGTTTTTGATGGTGCCATATTGAGAGCGTTCTATCATAGTATCCGCCTCCCATCCCCAGTCTATTCCCCTGAGAATCAAAAGCGACCAGCGGGGTGCATATAAGGTCAATCTCTTGAGTTGGGATCACGGAAAGTACATTGAGATGCGGCTCTTGAATTTTATACTTGTTGAGCGTCATTTTTGTATCGGGTAGATACCTTAAAAATAACAAATTTCCTGCATTGAAAGGGTGTAAAACAGGAAGGTACACCTCTTTATCATTTTTCCACAGCCACTCTATAAGCGGTGCGGTATCGATTTCACCATCAACAGAGAGATAAATAGCGACAGATTTAGCGTTAATGACTGTCGGTAGCTGAATAAATCGAATAAGTAATTGCTCAGAAGCGGAGAGTTGCTCGGCACTGCTGAGTGAGCGTCTTGCATTACGGATAGATTTACGGATCTGCGTGGTTGAGTTGTTCAATGTTGGATTACCCCAAAGTGCCGTTGTTATATCATAGCCCTTGAACCCTGCGGTTCAAGACGGATCAGCAATGGTTGCCGTAGGCTTCTCAGCTAGGCCGAGTATGCACAATAGCGACCAAGTACTAACCCTTAGATGTGCTTATCGGCTCAGGGACGTAGATTAACTGACGAACACCCCAGGGTAAATTTTGTCACAACAGATTACGTGTTTATCGTGTCGTTAATCTGCTGTTATTTGTTCTGTTGGTTGTAAAGCTTGTTCCAGTGCAGAATTGAGCTGCTGCATCCGGTCCTGTAATTCTGAAGAGGCCACATCAGATTCATTTTTTGCCATATGAAGCTCATAACAGACGTTCAATGCTGTTATTGTCAGCAGCTGCTCAGAATTAGACACTTGAGTCTTATCGGAAAGCAGTTGTAAGCGTCGATCAAAGTCGGCCGCTGCGGCTTTCAGTGCGCTCTCTTGACCAGCAGGACAGTTAACTTTGACTGCGCGCCCTAAAATCTGGACTTGAACTGCTTGGTTACTCATAAGTACATTACTCACTCGTCGCTGATTCAACACTATAACAACATTGCTTACAGTATTCTAAAATAAATAGACTCAGATTCATACTTGGCCATCTGAATTCAGGAGCAAACTATAGAAAAAGCGAGAACAAGATTCAAGAGATTCAATCCGCTTTCTTAACATTCAGTGGTTAAAGTATTAATAAAACGACAATTTGCTGAAAACTTCACCAACTCTTTAGGTTGAAGTGCTGTTAAGTGAGTATCCTCAGTATGATAATCGTAACTGAAATGATAATATATCAGATTAAATTACCGTACTCTTTAAGTAGGCAAAACCATGACTGACAAAAAACTTCCCGAATACGTATCGGTTGAAAATGCATTAAGTAGCAGTGGCTTAGCAGTATCATCTGCTGAGTTGCACGGATTGCTGGTGGGAATGTTAAGTGGTGGTTTGAATATTGATGACCAATCTTGGAAACCTGCTCTGTTTGATTATACCAACGATGGTATGGGCTGGCCAGATGGTGCATTGCAAGTTGCCACTGCTATTTTTGATTTTTCAGTGCAAGAGTTAACTGAAAACGATCTTGTTCTTACCCTTCTTTTACCCAGCGATGAAGTGCCACTTATCGAGTTAGGTGATGCGGTAAGCGATTGGGTTACCCATTTTTTATCCGGTTTAGGTTTGGCGGGATTATCTCTCAATGAGTGTTCTAAAGAGTTGAAAGAGTCTCTGACTGATCTTGAGGAGATTGCTCGATTAGGCATTGATGAAGATGATGATCTGGAAGAGCAAGCGACACTGTTAGTTCAGGTTATTGAACACATTAAAGCGTGTGTATTAGTTGTGCATACTGAACTTGGTGCGAGACCAAAACCTGAAGTATCAAAAACGATTCACTAATGCCTATGAAAAATACCGTTCAAACTAGAAAGTATGACGTTGTTATTGTTGGGGGAGCGATGGCCGGTGCCACGCTTGCTTTGACACTTGACACTCTGGTTAATGGAGCATTATCGATTGCTGTGGTAGAAGCGGTAGAGCCTAGTCTTAATTCTCACCCAGGCTTTGACTCTAGAAGTATTGCCCTCTCTTATGGAACGGTAAACCTGCTAGAGTCAGTGGGATTATGGGCTCCTCTTAAATCCTCTGCAACAGCCATTAATCAAATTCATATCTCAGACCGTGGTCATTTCGGACAGTGTAAGCTTGATTCGGTATCTGTTGGTGTTGATGCTTTAGGTTATGTGGTTGAATTGAATGACGTTGGTTCTTTTTATCACCGAGAGATGCAACAGCGAGCAATGATTGATTTGCTCTGTCCTATGACGATTACGGGTCTTGAAAGAACGGTAACTTCTTGCATTGTTTCTCTCTCTAATAATAAAAAAATCGAATCGTCACTGGTTATTGCTGCTGATGGTGGTGACTCTTTCGCGTGTCAACTGTTGAAGCATGAAACCAGCTTGAGTCATTTTAATCAAACCGCGATTATAGCTAATGTTACCTCTGAAAAAGCACACTTTGGCGAAGCCTTTGAGCGTTTTACTGAGCACGGCCCCATTGCTTTGCTTCCTATGTCTGAAGGTCGAAGTTCGTTGGTTTGGTGTTTAAAACCTGAAGAAGCAGTCGAAACCATGATGTTAAATGAGCAGCAATTTCTCTCTAAGCTGCAACATGATTTTGGTTGGAGGCTTGGTAAATTGACTCATGCGGGACAACGAGCAAGTTACCCACTCCTTCTCAAGCAGGCCATCCCTTGTGTTTCACATCGTTTTGCCGTTGTTGGTAATGCTGCACAATCATTGCACCCGATTGCTGGGCAAGGTTTCAACCTTGGTATTAGAGATGTTTTTACTTTGGCTGAAGAGATTGTAAAATCGAGTGATGCCGCTGTGGAAATTGGTGATTACTCTACGTTGAACCAATTTAGGCAACGTAGAGAAGAGGACCGAAACTCAACCATTAATATGACATCCGGCCTATTGTCGATCTTTGCCAATCAATACTGGCCTTTGGTCGTCGGAAGAAACCTCAGTTTGTCTCTTTCAAATCATTTCCAACCACTATTAACTCCCTTGGTACATCGAGCCATGGGAGAGGTAAAAAGATAAATTATGATGCAGAGTGTAGATATTGCGATTGTCGGCGGTGGAATGGTGGGGTTAACCCTTGCTGCTGCTTTAGCGGACTCAGATTTGAGAGTGGCGGTTATCGAAGGGAAACTTCCTGAGCATGATCTAGGCCCTCTTCCTGATATACGGGTTTCTGCGTTAAGTCGAGCCAGTGAGTCTATTTTACGTCATGTGGGCGCTTGGCCTGGTATCGAATCTCGTCGAATTTCACCTTACCACGCGATGAAAGTCTGGGAGCAAGATAGTTTTGCGAATATTGAGTTTAGCGCTGAACATGAGCCGGAAAGAAATTTAGGACACATTGTTGAAAATAGAGTGGTACAACTGGCTCTTTTAGATAAAGTGACGAAACAGAGTAATGTGACTTTAATTGCTCCAGATACTTGCAGTAATTTGGTGTTCGGTGAGAGCGAAGCGTGGTTAACCTTGGCGTCGGGTGCATCACTAACAGCAAAGTTGGTGATTGGAGCCGATGGTGCCAACTCTTGGGTTAGGCACCATCTCGATATTCCATTAACGCATTGGGATTACGGACACAGTGCTTTGGTTGCTAATATTCGAACGGTAGAGCCTCATAATGGTGTGGCACGACAGATTTTTAGGCCTCAAGGGCCGTTGGCTTTTTTGCCCCTATCCGATCCGAATATGTGCTCTATTGTTTGGTCTACCGATCCCTTACAGGCGGAAAGGTTGCTCGGACTCGATGAGGTTGCGTTTAACCAAGTGTTGACCGCAGCATTTGATAATCAGCTCGGTTTATGTCAAGTCGAAGGGGAGCGTCAAGCTTTTCCGCTTAAAATGCGTTATGCCCGAGATTTTGTTCGAGAGCGAGTTGCTCTCGTTGGAGATGCGGCCCATACCATTCATCCTTTGGCTGGCCAAGGCGTAAATCTTGGACTTCTTGATGCCGCGTCACTTGCTCAAGAGTTACTGGAGTTACATCGCAATGACCTGGACATAGGCAGTAAAAGAAATCTACGTCATTATGAGCGCTGGCGCAAAGCTGAGGCTGCTCAGATGATAGCCACAATGCAGGGTTTTAAAGAGTTATTCTCTGGTGCTAATCCTGTCAAAAAAATGCTCAGAGGTTTGGGTATGGCATTAGCGAATCGTATTCCTCTATTAAAAGATGAATTGATGAAACGTGCTCTGGGTATAACCGGCGAGTTACCACTATTGGCTAATCGTAAGCAGTGAGTGTAGTCACTGCTTACTTATTGCTTGCCTATTCACTGCCTAGCGAATAGGGAAGAGCGTTGATACTCCATAATTGATCGTTCATCTCAGGCAGTGAAAATTGAGTATCTTCATCTAGATTATTTGGCAGTATAGCTAAACCAACAGAAAACCCATCGTTATAGTGATAACCACAAACAAAAGTGCCTGCTTTTCGCCAGTTATCGCCTACTTTACGATCGATAGCATCTCCAGGCGATATGGCATGGGGAGCCGGCCCTGATAACTGAAACATTGCACGTTTATTGATGCCTCTGTATTTGGCCCTCGCAACCATCTCTTGTCCTGTGTAGCACCCTTTAGTAAAAGATATGCCATCAACCGCTTGTAAGTTAAGTGCTTGAGGGATGTGTTGATTAACCAGTGCAGAGTCAATATTGGGTAAACCCGCTTTTATATCAAAGAGATCCCACAACTTATCATCGCTCTTAACTATTTCGTTATCGAGGCTTGCTAAAAAACGATCTAAGTTTGCATGAGTAATTGCCAGTAACCACTGTTGGTCATTTATTTTTACCGCGCTGCCATACTCCGTCTTTCTCACATTGTCAGAGGAGGTTGTTATGCTGTTTATGAAGTTTTGAGCCTGTTCTCCAACCACTCCGAATAGGTAATCATCAGCAATATTTATTTCAACTTTAGAGAACACCGAGTACTTCTTTATCTCACTCAGTTCAGTCGTCACTGCACTTTTACGTTGAAAGAGTGCATACCCTTGATTGTGATTGAACAGGCGGAAAATGGCCCACATCTTACCTTTTGCATCACAGTGAGCGCCGAGTGTGGATTCAGATTCCTCTAACGAAACCACATCACAAGTCACTTGTCCTTGTAGGTAGCTCTTTTTATCGTTTCCTACCATTGTTATTAGGGCCCAATTATCTAAATGGCACAGAGATAACTGTGGGAGTGAGTCTTGGCTAGATAAGGATAGTGAGGGAAAAGATGATGTCCATGCGCTCATGTTAATACCAATTAGTGTGAAATAGATGGTTTCATGGTAATAGTTGTTTGCTTTCAAATCCATTGTTTCATGATCAAGTCGCAATGTTTCGAACTGCGATTGGGTTGTGGCTTGAAAAAAAGGTTATAAAAGAGCATAGTTCTTTTAGTTTTATGAGTAGTAAGCTCAAGTAAAATATTAATAATAGGGGTAGTTATGTATAGCACAGAAGAAAAGGCTCGAATCAAATGGGCATGTCGTCGTGGTATGCTTGAATTAGATGTCGTTATTATGCCTTTTTATGAAGAGTGTTTTGACATGCTAACTGAGCAGGAGCAAAAGGATTTTGTCTTGTTATTAGAGAGTGACGATCCCGATCTTTTTACTTGGATAATGGGCCATAGGCGTAGTGAAAACCTAGCTCATGCTGCAGCCATTGATAAAATTGTTGCCCATAACCGCAGCAAGTTGCGCTAGAGCGCAATTACACCCTTCTCAATTTGCTCATGTGATGTTGACAATCTTGTATGTTACCGTTGCTTGGGCTTTACTGTTTCTCTCTCCTGTACCATTCTGTTTTTCTGTCCCCCTTATTGCTTTGTTACTGTATGAGTATCGGAAACTATTTAACAGCATTAGCTCAAAGCACAGCGAGTTGATTATTCCTTTTGATGGTGACGTTATCTACAACCAACAGACACACCGCTACTGTTATAGTCCTATAGTGACACCTTGGGTGATGTTAGTGGTATTGATGAAAGGAAAGGGAGGGCGATTAACCGTCGTTATTTGGTGTGATAGCTGCACGCCTGAACAGTTTAAAAACCTGGCGAGAGTGATTCACAGTAGATAAAGAAAAAGGAGAGGATTAGCTCTCCTTTTGACTGTTTATTTTACTTTTTTTGGTGATAGGATGGTTGGACCTTGAGGTTTTTTTGTCTCAGGATAATCCAGTGTGTAATGAAGTCCACAGCTCTCTTTTCGCTGCATCGCACACAACACCATTAATTCTGCCACTTCGAGTAAATTTCTCAGTTCCAATAAGTTGTTTGATACTTTAAAGTTGCTGTAATAGTCGTGGGTTTCTCTTTTTAGCATCTCAATTCGATGCATGGCGCGCTCTAGACGTTTTGTTGTACGAACAATGCCAACGTAGTCCCACATAAATAACCTTAATTCATGCCAGTTATGCTGAATAACGACCTCTTCATCTGAACAACTTACCTTGCTCTCATCCCACTTAGGCAGTGTTGGTGGAAAGTTCTTAGTTGCGATTTCTGTAATAATACTTTCCGCAGCAGACCAAGCATAAACTACGCACTCAAGTAGTGAGTTTGAAGCCATGCGATTTGCGCCATGTAAGCCAGTGTAACTGACCTCGCCAATAGCATAGAGCCCAGCAAGGTCGGTTTGGCCTTGTTGATTGACCATTACTCCGCCACAGGTGTAGTGAGCAGCCGGAACAATTGGAATGGCTTCTTGAGTCATATCAATGCCAAGGCTAAGGAGTTTTTCATGAATTGTGGGGAAGTGCTTTTCAATGAATGCTTTGGGTTTATGACTGATATCGAGATACATACAATCAGCGCCTAATCGTTTCATCTCAAAATCAATGGCTCTGGCGACGACGTCTCTTGGTGCAAGCTCTTTTCGTTCATCAAAGTCAGGCATGAATCGAGTGCCATCTGGACGCTTTAAGTAGGCGCCTTCACCACGAAGCGCTTCGGTTAATAAGAAGTTTCTCGCTTCTGGGTGAAAGAGACAGGTTGGATGAAACTGGTTGAACTCAAGGTTAGCTACTCGGCAGCCTGAGCGCCATGCGATAGCGATACCGTCTCCAGATGAGACATCAGGATTTGAAGTATATTGATAAACCTTAGAAGCACCACCTGTCGCTAATACAACTGATTTTGCACGTACCGTTTCTACTTTTTCGTCATCACGGTTCCAAATATAGGCACCGACTACCTCGTTTTCGCTGCCACCAATCTTATCTGCTGTAATAAGGTCTAACGCATTATGTCGTTGCAAAATCGTAATGTTGGGATGATTTTTGACATTATCTTGCAGCGAGATTTGAACGGCCATGCCCGTTGCATCGGCGGCGTGTAGAATTCGTCTGTGGCTATGACCTCCTTCACGTGTTAAGTGATATTTAGGCTCTTCTTCGCTGTTGTTCTCATCTAAATCGAAAGGAACGCCGCCATCGATTAACCACTGAACACAGGGTTTTGCATTTTTAGCGATAAAGGTCACAGTCTCTTCATCGCACAGTCCGGCTCCAGCAATCAGCGTATCTTCGACGTGAGATTCAATGCTATCTGCTTCATCAAAAACGGCCGCTATACCACCTTGAGCGTAATAAGTCGCGCCTTCACTCCAAGGCCCTTTACTTAATACAATCACTTTGGCATATGGCGCCACGCGTAAAGCTAATGAAAGGCCAGCAGCACCACTACCAACAATCAATACATCACAAATATGTTCTCGATTTTCGTTCATAAGATCGTTATGTCCTTGTCTAATGTGAACATCTTATACCAATCTATCTTTGTTCGTCACTTGTTGCAGTGCTAAACTAGAGGAAATTGGTAAAGTAGAGAAAATATTTTCACCAAAAATGAGTAATTTGACTTTTATTTGGAACTTTCATTATTAATGGAAGTCCTACTTATTGCTCAAGTACGCAGAGGTGCTAATACTGCTTTTTGAAGATTAAATAACTATATGGGGTATGTGCTCGAATGAGCGAGCAGTTAACTGACCAGGTATTAATTGAGCGTGTTCAAAACGGTGACAAACAGGCATTTAATTTTTTGGTGATCAAATATCAAAATAAAGTGTGCAGTCTTGTTTCTCGTTATGTCAATAATTCAGGCGATGTACCGGATGTTGCGCAAGAGCCGTTTATTAAAGCGTATCGAGCTCTTCCGGGTTTTAGAGGCGAAAGTGCCTTTTATACATGGCTTTATCGAATTGCGGTCAATACAGCAAAAAATTATATCGTAGCTCAAGGACGACGTCCGCCAGCGAGTGATATAGATGCTGAAGATGCAGAGTATTACGAAAGTGGATCGGCCTTAAAAGAAATATCGAACCCAGAGAACTTATCGTTGTCTGAAGAATTAAGGCAGGTTGTGTTTGGTACTATCGACGCTCTACCTGAAGATTTAAAAACAGCAATTACATTACGAGAACTGGAAGGTTTGAGTTATGAAGATATAGCTGAAATTATGGATTGCCCTGTAGGTACGGTTAGATCACGTATATTCAGAGCAAGAGAAGCGGTTGAAAAGAAAATTCGACCATTAATGCAGAACTAATTCCGCACTCAAACGGTGATGACAATGTTTTATAGCGATAAACAGTCTGATAACGAAAAACTCTCAGCCTTAGTTGATGGAGAGGTGATAGATAAAAGTTTGCTATCTGCTCTTTCAATCGATAAAGAGTCTTCAGATGCTTGGGCAAACTATCACTTGATTGGTGATGTGATACGCGGAGAAGCACCAGCAAGCAAAGAGTGGAATATTGCAGGTAGTGTTGCATTAGCATTAGAGAGTGAGCCCTCACATCGATTGCATAGTTCAGTCAATGTGGTTGAGTTCATGGAGTCCCAACCGATACCTACTCAAGCAAGAAGAAGCCTTCCAACTTGGGTAACTCAACTTGGTCAAATTGCTTTGACTGCATGTGTTTCATTAGCTGTGATAGTGGGTGTTCAACAATACAATGGTGTCGACAGTTCAGGTTCAGCCATGGAGCAATTGCCCGTTTTAAATACCATCCCTTTTTCAGGCTCTGTTGAACCCGTGAGTCTAACCCGAGACTCTATGAGACACTCATCTAAAAATGAAGCTCAGTTAATGGAACAAAGACGTAGAGTTAATGCAATGTTGCAGGATTATGAGCTTCAGCTGCGGCTGAATGCTCAAAACAGTACCATTAACAGCGACCTATTAACGCAAGACAGTATGATGGCAGAATAATGAAAAAATACCTGATCGGTGTAATAGCACTGATTAGTTTGATACCAATGCAAGCCTCAGCAGAGTCAGAAACTGCCGAGGCTTTGTTGCATCAAATGAGTCAAGCTAGTAATCAGCTCAATTATGAATTGTCCTATGTTCTAATTAGAAAAAACAGTATAGAACCATTGATGTATCGCCACTCAAGCAATGAAGAGCAAACATTAGAACATGTTATTTATTTAAGTGGTCCGGTACGTGAAGTGATTAGGCGTGGTGGAGAGGTGAGTTATATTGAACAAGGCATTGAACCTTTCTCTTTAGCGGCGGAGTCTATGGTGGCACCATTGCCGCCATTGATGAATCGAAGCATTACTCAGTTAGCACAATATTATGATTTCATCTCAATGGGGCGATCTCGTGAAGCAGGCTCAGCTTGTGATGTGGTCAGGATTGTTCCTAAAGATGGGCACAGATACTCGTATTTAGTTTGGATCGATGAGCGCAGCAATTTACCATTAAGAACGGATTTGATCGATCGAGACGGTGAAGTTATTGAGCAGTATAAAGTCATCTCTTATGCGGTAAATGATAAAATTGCTGATCTTATGTCAGGACTGAATAAAGCGACATTGCCAGAGGTGGTGACTTTCCCAAAGCAGCCTGTTAGCGATGTAAACTGGAAGTTAGGTTGGCTGCCTGAAGGGTTTCAAGTTGTGACGTTAAACCGATACCGTTTAGAAAATACTCAAAGAGAAGTAGAGAGTCAGATGTTCACGGATGGTCTGTTTACTTTTTCGGTTTATATCTCTGATGCAGATTCAACATCATTGAAAGAGCAGCTGGTTAGGCAGGGAAGAAGAACACTGCATAGCCAGGTGAAAAATAAGCGTGAAGTGACGGTTATTGGTGACATACCCATAGCAACTGCAAAGCGGATCGCTGAATCGATCACCTTTGATTCTCATGGCAATACGAGTACGAAATAATGATGAGTGCACTGGCAACGGTACTTAGAGTTGATAATGATAAGGTGACCGTGGGCTGTAAACAGCAAACCAGTTGTGGCAACTGTGCGTCTCAACAGAGCTGTGGTACGGGTATTGTCTCAAAAGTGCTCCCAGGAAAAGAACATCAATGGACCTTTACCACTAAGCAGCCTTTACACGTCGGTCAGTTAGTAGAAGTGGGCCTGCCTGAGAAAAACTTACTCCAATCGGCAATTATTGTTTATATTATCCCTTTACTGTTTTTACTGCTTGGGGCTATTTTTGCACAGATGATTTTAGAGCCATATTTACATTTTGGTGAACCCTTTGTTATCGCTGTAGCTATTGTATTTACAGGAGGTGGGTTCAAGTTGGCAAAATTTGTTGCAACAAAAATAGAAGCAGGAACTGAAAGTGAATTACGCCTAATAAGAGTGCTTGGTGCACCTTTATCTAACAATATGACGATAAATGCAGGATCAGAAGATAGCTAGCTGCGCCGAAATTCGGTAGAATCCTGCAACTTGATCTAACGATCCCATCTTTTTATTAATTGAGTCAGTCACATTATCCATGAAGCATATTCGTAACTTTTCGATCATTGCACACATCGACCACGGTAAGTCGACCTTATCCGACCGTTTAATTCAGCTTTGCGGCGGCCTTTCAGAACGTGAAATGGAATCTCAAGTACTTGATTCAATGGATATTGAACGTGAGCGTGGTATCACAATCAAAGCTCAGAGTGTTACTCTTGATTATAAAGCTAATGATGGTGAGACCTATCAGTTAAACTTTATCGATACCCCTGGACATGTTGATTTCTCCTATGAAGTATCCCGCTCTTTAGCGGCCTGTGAAGGTGCTCTACTGGTCGTAGATGCGGGGCAGGGTGTTGAAGCTCAAACTTTGGCAAATTGTTACACTGCGATGGAGATGGATTTGGAAGTGGTTCCAATTCTAAATAAAATCGATCTTCCTGCCGCTGATCCTGATCGTGTAGCTGAAGAGATAGAAGATATCGTAGGCATCGAAGCTTCTGATGCAACTAGATGTTCAGCGAAAACAGGCTTAGGTGTTGATCTCGTTTTAGAGGATATAGTTGCCTCTATTCCACCGCCTCAAGGTGATCTAGAAGCACCGCTACAAGCGCTAATTATTGATTCGTGGTTTGATAACTACTTAGGTGTAGTGTCACTGGTGCGTATTAAAAATGGCTCACTGAAGAAAAACCAAAAAATTAAAGTAATGAGTACCAATCAGGTTTGGGGAGTAGACCGTCTAGGTATATTTACGCCAAAACAGGTTGATACGGATGAACTTAATGCAGGGGAGGTAGGTTGGGTTGTTTGTGGTATTAAAGATATTCTTGGTGCCCCTGTCGGTGATACGCTAACACTTGCTAAAGGTGGTAGCACAGAGCGCCTTCCAGGTTTTAAGAAAGTGAAACCTCAAGTGTACGCAGGACTATTTCCAGTATCATCGGATGATTATGAAAACTTCCGTGATGCGCTTGGTAAGTTAAGTCTCAATGATGCTTCACTTTTTTATGAACCAGAGAGTTCTACTGCGCTTGGTTTTGGTTTCCGTTGTGGTTTCCTTGGCATGCTTCACATGGAGATTATTCAAGAGCGTTTAGAGCGTGAATATGATCTCGACCTTATAACTACAGCTCCGACCGTAGTGTATGAAGTGATTGAGAGTGATGGCAGTAATCTTTATGTTGATAGCCCATCTAAACTGCCGGCCGTGAATAGCATCGAAGAGATTCGTGAGCCGATTGCACGTTGTCATATTTTAGTCCCTTCAGAGTACCTAGGTAATGTTATTACCCTGTGTATTTTGAAACGCGGAATGCAAGTTGATATGGTTTATCATGGTAATCAAGTCGCTCTTACCTATGACATCCCAATGTCAGAAGTGGTGCTTGATTTCTTTGATCGATTAAAATCAACGTCGCGCGGTTATGCGTCGTTAGATTATAGCTTCCAGCGTTATGAACAGTCCAACATGGTTCGTGTCGATGTACTTATAAATGGCGAAAGAGTGGATGCACTTGCTATCATCACTCACCATGACCACTCACAAAGCTATGGACGTCAGTTGGTTGAGAAAATGAAAGAGTTCATTCCTCGTCAGATGTTTGATATTGCGATTCAGGCAGCGATTGGCGGCCATATTATAGCTCGCTCAACCGTTAAGCAGCTACGTAAAAACGTTATTGCAAAATGTTACGGTGGCGATATTAGCCGTAAGAAAAAGCTATTGAAGAAGCAGAAAGAGGGTAAGAAGCGTATGAAGCAGATCGGTAATGTTGAACTGCCTCAAGAAGCATTCTTAGCCATTCTTCATGTCGGTAAAGATTAATTTTTTATCAACTTAGCAATATATTGATACTTATGAAGCAATAAATAGACATTAAGGGAAACAAATGGCAGCTACCTTTTCGCAAATTTTGGTTTTACTTACCTTATTTACGGGAATTATCTGGGCGTTAGATAAATTTATCTTAGCACCAAAGCGTCAGCTAAAAATCGACGCCGCGGCAGTTATCTCTGGTGGACAGGTTGATGCAGTCTCTCTTGCTAAAGTTGCACCTCAACCGGCATGGATAGAGACTCCGGCCTCTATGTTTCCGGTATTAGGGTTAGTGTTGATATTACGCTCATTTATTTATGAGCCGTTCCAGATTCCATCCGGTTCTATGATGCCAACTCTTTTGGTTGGTGACTTTATTCTAGTAGAAAAATTCTCCTATGGTCTTCGTGAACCAATGTGGAGAAATGAGATACTAGAGACTGGAAAACCTGAACGTGGCGATGTCATTGTTTTTAAATATCCGGTTGATCCAACCGTTGATTACATTAAACGAGTGGTAGGTCTTCCCGGTGATACCGTGACTTATACTCAAGAGAAAAAACTGTGTATTCAAAAGGCGGGTGAAGGCTCTTGTGAGTGGATTCCACTCACAGATGTCCAAGTTAGCCAATTTAGCCAAGGAAGAACTGACCTGATTCAAGCCACTGAGCAGTTAGCTGAAAATGGTAGTAAACACCAAATTTTAGTTAATCCTTATGCTCCTAACCGTGAGGCGGGTTATTCTCCTCGCCCGGGTGTGAATACGTGGGTTGTGCCAAAAGGTAATTACTTTGCTATGGGTGACAATCGAGATAACAGTGCAGATAGCCGCTTTTGGGGTTTTGTCCCAGAAGAGAATCTAGTGGGTAAAGCGGTCGGAATCTGGATCAGCTTTGAATTTCAACGCAGCCGCGATAGTGTGCTGCCATCTTGGATACCTACCGATGTGCGATTCAATCGTGTCGGTGGAATAGATTAAAGACTATGACCTCACCAATTAATAGATTACAAAGAAAAATCGGCTATGAGTTTGTAAACCCAGAGCTGATAAACCTAGCATTGACTCACCGTAGTGCAAATGGAAAACATAACGAACGCTTAGAGTTTTTAGGTGATTCGATTTTAAGTTTTGTGGTGGCTGATGAGTTATTTCATCGTTTTCCTAACATTGACGAAGGCGATATGAGCCGGATGCGAGCAACGTTAGTCAGAGGACACACTTTGGCTGAGCTTGGCCGTGAGTTTATGCTTGGAGATTACCTATATTTAGGTCCTGGTGAGCTCAAAAGTGGTGGTTTCAGACGTGATTCAATTTTAGCCGATGCGGTTGAAGCGATCATCGGAGCTATCTATTTAGACAGTAATACTGACGTTGTGCGCACTATTATTCTTGCTTGGTACAACTCGCGCTTAGAGACAATCGAGCCGGGCATATCGCAAAAAGATCCTAAAACTAGGCTACAAGAGAATTTGCAAGGCCGACGTTTACCACTGCCTGCTTATAATGTGACTAATATTAAAGGTGAAGCGCACAATCAGGAATTTACGGTTGAGTGTGAAATTTCAGGTATGGACATACCTGTTGTAGGAAAGGGCACTAGCCGTCGCAAGGCAGAACAAGCGGCTGCTGAAATAGCATTAGGACAACTGAGTTAATGTCAGACGATAAAGAATTTGACCTCGATGCATACTTTGCATCAGAAGGTAGTACAAAAACAACAGATAACCAACATTGTGGGTTTATTGCCATTGTAGGACGTCCAAATGTTGGTAAATCAACGCTGATTAATAATTTATTAGGGCAGAAAATATCGATAACATCACGTAAACCACAAACGACTCGACACCGCATTATGGGGGTTGACACTGATGGCGATTATCAAGCTATTTTTATTGATACCCCTGGTTTGCATATCGAAGAGAAACGAGCGATTAACCGCTTGATGAATCGTGCAGCAAGCAGCTCATTAAGTGATGTTAATTTAGTCTTGTTTATGGTCGATGGTACGCATTGGACTGCTGACGATGAAATGGTATTGAACAAGCTGCGTAAAGCGGAGTTCCCAACCGTTGTATTGGTGAATAAAGTCGATAACGTAAAAGATCGTACCGATGTGATGTCTCATATGCAGGTATTAATGGACAAAATGGATTTTGTTGATGTCATCCCTATATCTGCAAAGAAAGGGACAAATATCGATGCCATTCATAAAATAGTTCGTGAACATCTGCCAAAAGCCGAGCATCACTTTCCTGAAGAGTATGTAACCGATCGATCGCAACGCTTTATGGCATCTGAGATCATTCGTGAAAAATTGATGCGATTTACGGGAGAAGAGCTGCCTTATTCCGTTACGGTTGAGATTGAACGCTTCGATTACAACCCCGACAATGATGGCTTTCATATTAATGGCTTGATACTGGTCGAGCGTTTAGGTCAAAAGAAGATGGTTGTAGGCAAAGGTGGTGAAAAAATCAAAACCATCGGTCGTGAAGCTCGTTTAGATATGGAGAAGTTGTTTGAACGCGGGGTCTATTTAGAGTTATGGGTTAAAGTGAAGTCAGGTTGGGCTGATGATGAGCGTGCACTGCGTTCATTAGGGTACATTGACGACCTTTAATAACCCTTTGATGGAGGATGGGCTGCAACGCTGCTTTGTCCTTCATCGTCGACCATACAGCGAGACCAGTCTTATATTGGACGTGTTTAGCGAAGAGTATGGTCGTCTCTCAATTATGTCTAAAGGGGCCCGCAGTAAACGCTCTCATTTAAAAGGAGCGCTGCAACCTTTTACCCCACTGTTGATGAAATGGTCTGGTAGAGGATCAATGCGAACCCTTCGTTATGCCGAAACCATCAGTCTCGCGCTGCCATTAAGTGGCATCATGCTCTACTCTGGACTCTATCTTAATGAGTTACTTGGAAGAGTACTAGAGAATGAAACCCCATACCCCGCTCTGTTTCTTGATTATCTATCCGCACTATCTGAATTAGCACAAACTGAAAACCCGGAGCCCGCTTTAAGACGCTTCGAATTAGCGCTGTTATCTTCGATGGGTTATGGCGTTGATTTTTTACACTGCTCAGGGACAGGCGAGCCCGTTGATCCTGACATGACTTATCGATTTCGAGAGCAAAAAGGTTTTCTTGCCTCTATCCGAATGGATAACCTCACTTTTTATGGTAATGAGCTGATTGCGATCAGTGAACGAAGATTTGAAACAAAAGAGCAATTAAAAGCCGCTAAACGCTTTACACGTATAGCCTTAAAGCCGTATCTTGGTGGCAAACCATTAAAAAGTAGGGAACTGTTTGTTCCTAGAGCAAGGAGAATTGCAAAATGAGTCCAATCTTACTTGGTATTAATATTGATCACGTCGCGACCCTAAGAAATGCACGTGGAACTAAATACCCAGATCCTGTACACGCCGCTGAAATCGCGGAACGCGCTGGCGCTGATGGAATCACGATTCACCTTCGAGAAGATCGTCGACATATCAAAGATCGTGATGTGAGAATATTGAAAGAGACCATTCAAACCCGCATGAATTTAGAGATGGCGGTGACCGATGAAATGGTTGGTATCGCACTTGATGTAGTTCCTGAGTATGTTTGTTTGGTTCCTGAGAAACGTGAAGAGTTAACAACAGAAGGTGGTCTTGATGTTGTTGCTCAATTGGAAAAAATAAAATCAGCGACGCAAAAAATGACAGCTGCAGGTATTAAAGTATCTCTGTTTATTGATGCAGATCCTAAACAGATAGAAGCTGCAGCGGCTTGTGGTGCCCCCTTTATTGAGCTGCATACTGGGCAGTATGCAGAGGCCAAAAATGAAGAGCAACAGCAAGTGGAGTTAGATAAAATCGCCGCTGGTGCAACCTATGCCTGTTCGTTGGGTATTAAAGTGAACGCTGGACATGGTTTGACCTATCATAATGTCAAAGCGATGGCTGCCATTCCTGAACTGTATGAATTGAATATCGGTCACTCCGTCATGGGCAGAGCGATATTTGATGGATTAAGTAAAGCCGTCAGCGACATGCGAACGCTGATGGATGAAGCTCGTCGTTAATGGCGATTGTTGGTTTAGGCACTGATATTGCCGAAATTGAGAGGGTGGAGAAAGCGCTATCTCGAAGTGGTGATGCTTTTGCACAACGTATCTTAACAGACGCCGAGTATCAAAAGTTCAGTGGTCTAAAACAGCAGGCTCGGTATCTTGCCAAACGCTTCTCTGCAAAAGAAGCCGCGTCTAAAGCGTTAGGAACGGGGATCGCTTGTGGTGTAACTTTTCAAGATTTCGAAATCGATAACGATAGCTTAGGAAAACCTGTCTTAGTACTTTCTGGTAAAGCGCTTGAGCTTGCTAAGGAAAAAGAGGTGAACTTTATTCACCTCACCATCTCAGATGAAAGAAACTACGCTGTCGCTACTGTTATCTTTGAATCTTAAATTAATGCAGAGATTGGTTAGCTCTGCTCTTTCTTTAAATACTCAATTGCTGAGTGACACACTTTTACTAACTCATCTTGCAGCTCTAACAATTCAGGTTCAATGTATTTGATTTTTTGTTGGGCTCGTAGTTCTGTCTCTATGGTTTGACACAATATTTTTAGCCTAGGTACACCGCAGTAAGAGCAGCTACCGTGCAATTTATGGATGATGTTCTTGAGTGTTGTTTTTTCATGCTCAGGTTCAGCAAGAGTTAACTCAATGCATTGATTCACTTCCGGAATAAAATCAACTAGCATTTGCAGCATCTCTTTAGCAAGCCCCTCTTTTCCAGCCGCTTGTTTTAAGGCAAGATCCCAATCGATAGCACTTAACTGCTGTTGCTCTATTTTTGTCATTTTAATAGAAGAGTCCACATCAGCTGAGTTCGGTGGAATTTTTTCAACTTGTGTTGAGCAGATATTAGGATCCCAATGCACGAGCACTTGTTGCAATATATGCTCTTCAATCGGCTTGGTTAGGTAATCATCCATTCCTGCATTGATAAGGCGTTCACGTTCGCCAGCCATTGCATGTGCGGTGACGGCAATGATTGGTGTCATCATATTAAGGGGGATCTCTCGGATCTTTTGACATGCCATCACCCCATCCATTTGAGGCATTTGAATGTCCAGTAAAATCACATCGAACTGCCTATTTTCAGCTTGTTTCACCGCGTCCTGACCGCTGCGACAAGAGATAACCGTGGCGACCCTTTCTTGCAAGAGGGCGGTGATCAGTTTTAGGTTGGCGGGGTTATCATCGACAGCCATTACGGTGAGCGGTAAAATTTCACTTTCTGGCAATACAGTAGTTGGAATAGTAATCTCAGGGAGTTGAGCATGTGAATTCACTAATGCATTAAACAGTTTCCTTTTGGCTGGTGGCTTAGCCAGACAGGTAACATTAGGTATGTGAAGAAGCTCTTCAGAAAGTGCAAGCTCAGTACTTGGTAAGCCAACAATAACTTTCGGGCATGTCTGTTGTAACCGTTCGATGTACTTAAGTACTGAAAGGTTGTCCCAGCTACTGTCAGCACTGAAGTTAATAAGGACAAAATCATGATACTCAATCTGAGTCGGTATCTCTAAACAGTGGTTGACAGATAAACCCTCTTGCGATAATTGTTGTTGTAAAATAGTTGCTGACTGAGCATTTGACTCTATCAATAACACACTTTTACCCATCAGTAGTGTGTTATCAATAGGCTCGGCAATCGGGAGTTCTGTGGTGCCTAATCGAATTGAGAACCAGAACGTGGAACCTTGGTGTAATCGACTGTTCAAACCAATCTCCCCACCCATTTGAGAGACTAGTTTCTGAGTAATAACCAGACCTAAACCGGTGCCGCCATAGCGTCGTGATATACTGGCATCAGCTTGACTAAAGGCTTGGAATAACTGTGCTTGCTGTCGCTCTGAAATACCAATACCGGTATCGCGTATAACAAATTGCAGATCGATACTATTGTCACTGAGCATTTTCAGTTCAATGGATATATCGATATTACCGCGTTCGGTAAACTTGATTGAATTACCAACTAAATTGGTCAGGACTTGCTGAATTCGTAATGGGTCACCAATCACTCCTGTTGGAATGTTGGGATCTACTTTTAAGGTTATCTCTAACCCTTTTTCGTGAGCACTCGGTGCAAGCAGAGCAACTACTTCATCTAAAGATTCTTGGAATTCAAAAGGGATATTCTCGAGCAACAGTTTACCCGCTTCAAGTTTAGAGAAATCAAGAATGTCGTTGATAATGGTTAACAGGTTGTTGGCTGAACCTTCAATGGTTAATAGGTAGTCTTGTTGGCTACTAGATAGCCTTGTTTTTAGCAGTTGGCGAGTAAATCCGATCACCCCATTGAGTGGTGTACGTAGTTCATGAGACATGTTGGCTAGGAACTCTGATTTAACTCTAGCGGCTTCTTGAGCACGTTTTTTCGCGATATCAAGCTCAACGTTTTGAATCTCTAATTGCTCCAAAGTTTCTCTAAGGTCGGAGGTGGCTTGGTCAATGCTCTGTTGCATCTCAACATGATATTCTGACAGGGAAATAGCCATGGCATTAATACCATTTTTTAGCGTATCTAATTCGCCATGAAGGTTAGTTTCGATTCGAGTATCTAAATGGCCACGTCTGATGCGATCAACGACACTAACCATATGTGAAATAGGTTTAGTGACATCCTGCATTAATCGATAGGCAAAAAGGCCAGATAGGCTGAGTCCTAACGCTAGAACTGTCAGCGCGGCAAAGATCTCTTGATATTGTTGTAATCGTAAAGAAGAGAGGTCAAGTTCAATGGCGATATAACCAAGAGGTTGATTTATCGCCACGTCTTCAAATTGATTTGAAAACTGACCTTCAGTCAAAATAGGGGCTCTAAGAATCAAAATATCTTCGTGTAAGTTGATGTTTAAAAGTAGAGGTATGGGCTTTTCTTTGTTTAACATCAATTGTTCAAAATTAGGGTGAAAATTAGACGTAACAAACAGTTCATGATTGGAATCAAATACAGCGATACTTCGAACGATTTTAGAGTGTTTTCGATGCGTGTAACTGATGAGACGTCGAACGGCTTCGCGACTTTTGGTCGTCATGCCATATTCACTGGAAATCGCTAATGGTTCAATAATACTGGTACCTGTTGAGATCAGTTGATTCTCAAGGTCGGTATACCGATTCATGGTGAAAAAAGTACTCAGTAAAAGACCTATGATCAAAGTAGGAGCTAAGGTCATAGTGAAAACGCGAGCGCGTAAGCCGTATTTGGTCATGATTCTCTATAATTGCAAATTTACTGAACTGTGGGAAAATAGCCTTTATTCACGTGGCTACCTCGACTCTAATACAATAGGTGTAACATTACCTCAATAGTAAGCAGGTTTGCGAATATTATTTTGTTTAGGTATTGGAATATTGAGATCCCAATAGATTTATTTTCATTAGGTTATTATTAATGGCACAATTTTTTAAGCCTCTAAAAAGAAAGAGTATTGATGTTAAACATAAAGCGATCGATATCACTCGTTTAGACCATCTAGGGGCTGGCATTGGATTTTTAGATAAAAAAACGATTTTTATTGATGGCGTTTTGCCTAATGAGAAGGCATTAGTTCAATTAATAGAAAACAAAAAAAATTACGCGAAAGCCAAACTGATTAAATTAATGGTATCAAGCAGTGAGCGTATAGAACCATTTTGTCAGTATTATCAAGAGTGCGGTGGCTGTAATTTACAGCATTTGAGCTTAGCTGGACAAATTAAAGCTAAACAAAATTCATTAGATGAATTGATGAGTAAGTTCTCAGGCAGACAAAATGATACGCAATCGCTGACTCAGCAAGCACCAATTTTGAGCCATGATCTTGGATATCGTCGTCGTGCTCGTTTTAGTTTGTTGTTTGATAAGTCATCTAAATCACTGGTTATGGGCTTTAGAAAGCGTCAAAGCAAAGCCATAGTTGATGTACGAAAGTGTGCCGTTTTGACTCAATCACTTGATCAACTGTTACCTGATCTTTATGACATGCTTAATGGTTTGTCAGCTCGTCGTGATTTAGGTCATGTTGAACTGGTAGAGGCAAGTGACGGTCGAGTCTGTTTACTGCGACATTTAAAACCACTGTCGGTTGACGATCTAGGTGTATTAACATCGTTTGCCAAGCAACATCTGCTTACTCTTTATCTTGCACCGAGCAGTGAGGTATTAGATAGAGTGTATGGTGGTGTCCCGTACTATGAAATTGATGGAGTTAAAATAGAGTTCACTCCTCAAGACTTTATACAGGTCAATCATCAAGTCAATGAGGCGATGGTTCAACAAGCTATTTCATGGTTAAATCTAAAAAGCAGCGATAGCGTTCTTGATCTCTTTTGTGGATTAGGTAATTTTAGCTTACCGTTGGCCAAGAGAGTCAACAAGGTGATTGGTATTGAAGGCGTTGATGAGATGGTGCAACGAGCTTATCTGAACGCTGAGCTAAATGGGTTGTCGAATGTAGAGTTTCATCACGCTAATTTAGAGTCGGATATTAGTAAACAGACTTGGGCTAAAAATAAATTTTCAAAAGTGGTGCTAGATCCGGCACGAGCAGGGGCTGCTGGTGTTATGGAATATGTGGCACAACTGCATGCACAATCAATAGTTTATGTGTCATGCAACCCGGCAACATTAGCTCGAGATAGCCAAGTTCTGTTGACAAACGGTTATAAACTGAAGAAGTTAGGTATGTTAGATATGTTTCCTCATACTGGGCATTTAGAGTCTATGGCGCTGTTTGAAAAAAGTTAGTTTTGTTGGAAAGAGTTTAACTCGTCGTTTAATAAAAAATAGGATAGGCAGATGGTCGCGGTTCGCGGTGCACACTTAAAGGAAAATGAAGAGTTCAATCTTGATGAGTGGATATCAAGTCTTGGGCAAGATACTAAAACTTCAAATGAGTTAATTAAAGTATATCAATATTGTGCGCAGCTTTTAGTTGATCACGAGTCTAGCGTATTGCTCTTATGGCAAGGTCGAGAGATGATTGAGATACTGAATACTTTAAGTATGGATAAAGCCACATTAGTTGCTGCTCAACTTTACCCACTGGTGGCGAACGATCTTTGTGATCATGACGTGTTAATTGAACAACATGGCAAAGAAGTGGTTAAGTTAGTCGATGGCGTCGTTGAAATGGCGGCTATAGGGCACCTTAACGCGACTCAAGACAGCTCTGCGACGTCAGCCCAAGTGGATAATATTCGACGCATGCTTCTCTCTATGGTGGACGACTTTCGTTGTGTGGTCATTAAACTCGCTGAGCGTATCTGTAATTTACGTGAAGTAAAAGATGAACCCGATGCGATACGTCGTGCAGCTGCAAAAGAGTGTGCCAACATCTATGCGCCACTGGCTAACCGATTAGGAATTGGTCAATTAAAGTGGGAAATGGAAGATTATGCTTTCCGTTATCAACATCCTGACACCTACAAAAAAATAGCCAAACAGCTGTCTGAACGACGCATTGTTCGAGAAGAGTACATCTCAAGTTTTGTCAGTGATCTGCTTGACGAGATGGACGTATCAAACATCAATGCTGATGTGAGTGGGCGGCCGAAGCATATTTACAGTATTTGGCGAAAAATGCAGAAAAAGAACTTAGATTTTGATGAGTTGTTTGATGTTCGAGCAGTCAGAATTATTGCGGCTAAATTGCAAGATTGTTATGCAGCCTTAGGGTTAGTGCATACTAAGTATCGACACCTTCCTAGTGAGTTTGATGATTATGTTGCCAACCCGAAACCCAATGGATATCAGTCTATTCATACTGTGGTTCTAGGTCCTGAAGGTAAGACGATTGAAATTCAAATTCGTACCAAGCAGATGCACGATGAATCAGAGCTTGGTGTTGCTGCTCATTGGAAATATAAAGAGGGATCCAGTGGTGGTCACTCTGGTTACGATGAAAAGATCACCTGGTTGCGTAAACTTCTCGATTGGCAAGAGGAGATGTCAGACTCTGGCGAGATACTCGATGAGTTAAGAAGCCAAGTGTTTGAAGACAGAGTTTATGCATTTACTCCTCGAGGGGACGTTGTTGATCTGCCGGTTGGTGCCACACCGCTTGATTTTGCTTATCATATTCACTCTGAAGTGGGACATCGTTGTATCGGGGCTAAAGTTGATGGTCGTATTGTGCCATTTACTCATGTGTTAGCCATGGGCAATCAAGTTGAAATTATCACCCAAAAAGAGCCTAACCCGTCAAGAGATTGGTTAAACCCGAGCCTAGGTTTTGTTCATTCAGGACGTGCTCGTGCCAAAATTAATGCCTGGTTTAGAAAGCAAAGTCGAGAGGGGAATTTAGACGCGGGTAAAGACATTCTAGAA
>JAESQY010000178.1 GCA_016764915.1 Aliivibrio sp.
ATAGGATGTGAGGGTGGTGGAAGGTGGCTCCCCGAGCAGGACTCGAACCTGCGACAAATAGATTAACAGAATTTCAAGCCAATTTTTACGACTTACTTTATGACATTGTATAATATAAGTTAACATACTGCTTTTAAAGCGTTTTAAGTCTATGGAAAGCTATGATGATTTGCAAGGTAAAACCCTGATTTTAGCAATTATGTAGGTTTTATGTAGGTGAAAACAAATTAAGGTGAGAAGTCGATGTGGAAAGGAACTTATAACCCGAAGGTCATAGGTTCAAACCCTGTCTCCGAGACCAATTAAATTAAAGACTTAATACTAATTCTGCTAGGTCTTTATTTATGCCCAGAAGCAATACGGAAGTATGCGGTAGAGGGAAAGAGAGTAGCCGTACGGATTAAGTTTGTAGATTAGGAGGTGTATTTAAAATCCATTTATTATGGATCTATTTTTTTCAGAATAAATCGGATAGTTAGATCTATAATACTCGTGCTGTATTTTGGACGTCATAAATATCTTCAGAAAACCCAGATGCTAAGCGGTGATCAAGAAATACTGTGATAATATCAGAAGCAGTTTCAGCTGTAGCTATTATCTTGCCTTCCTTGTCGAATTGAATGTTGAGTTTATATTTTTCTTGATTAGCTATTAATCGGTTTATGAAATCTTGATCTTTGAAGTGACCTTTTTCTTTAATCGCCGATGCTCTGCGGAGGTGTATTTTATTGTTTCCAATGTATTTTATGAGAGGGCCCATTTCCGCAAAAATACCTGAAAATTTTATGTCTTGCTGAAGTTTTATAAAATCGTTTATATGAGCTTGTTTATAATACAAAATGCTCTCAGACCGTTTCTTGTGTAGGCAAAAAATATTATCGTCAACAATAAATAAATCGATTGAGTTCGCGATCTCAAAATATGGCTCCTTATTCAATGTAAGTTGGTTATCTTGAAAGAAGAGACGCCTTGTGTTGAACGCTTTTTTTGTTTTCCAGCCTGAAGTAGTTTTCTTGACAGCGTAGACTATCTTGTCATCATGGATAAATTTAGCCACATAGAAATCAGAATTTATAATTTCAGTTATTTTTTTGACTTTGCAATCTTCTGTTTCTTCTGCTGCCGCTTGAGTAATTAATCCTCCATGTGTTTCGATTGTGGAAATGGAAAGTGCACTTGCTTCATTATTTTGCGCAAGTAGGCTATACTCTTGCACTTCCTCGATTTTCTCAATCTGATCCTGAGCTATCTTTCTTAAAGTCTGAATAACATCATCTGTTGTATCAACCCAACGACCTGTGAATGATGGATCTTTATCTGCTCGAGAATAAGATTTGAATACCCAAAGCTTTACGTAAGAATTGTTAAAATCAAATTTTTGAAGATCATTAATATCCACCATAAGACATTATTCCTGTTTATTTTTTTTCTCTAAGACAATCAAAACATCTTGTATTGAAGTCTGTTCCACTCGAGTTTTGGGTTTAATATCCGTTCTAGAAAGAGCACGCTTAACATGCTCTGTACTACTTCCAGGAAAGGTATATTTTAACTCGTAAAGTCTCCATCCGAATACAATAAGTAACGGGTTTAAAATTATCTGCCCAGATTTGTATGTAATTAAAAACATCCAAACTAAAAAAATAATAAGTCCTAAAAATTTACCTGTCTCTTGATAATCTATACTCATAAAAGAAACTACATATGGCAAGGTGTAGCTCATAAGTTCAGAGGGTACATACTTTGCTTCAACAATATCCACAGGAGTATCTGGTTTAACGGTTGATAAGGCTGCTAATGCAATAAGAAAACATATGAAACATAATCCAAATAAAGATATGGAAAACTCTGGAGCCTGTAGAGGGAGGTCACAGTTCGTGGCATACTCTCCAAAGGGAAGGCACAACTTTTCATCTAAACGATCAAAGTGAAAATCTTGCACAAGGAGAATAAGGCTCAACGGTAGATAAGAACCTACGAAAATTATTAAAGACGCAAGAAAGCGCAATTGCATAATTGGATACCCCAAAAAACCTATATTCAGATTATATAGTTATCTTGAAAATAGCAAGAATTCTTAGAGTTCGGTATTTTTTGGTCTGAATTTTACCCTCTATGGTTATTTATATTCCTTCATGCTTAGGCAGAGCCATCTTGAAGTCTTGATGTAATCTTTTGACCGCAACAATCGCAGGCTTGCCGCCTGTAACCAATCTGCGCTTTGATACCAGCTAGATTTGTGAGCCGGGCTACGCGGTTCGAGCAGAATATCTCGCCCTCAGATGGTAGATCATCATGAAGTTTGTGGTAGCCATAAACATAGCCACTCTCAAACCAAGCCTGTTTGATCCATCCGGTCAGGCGTTTGTCATCCTTGGATATTTTGCTCAGTGGTGTCCTTCAGTCATGCGTAAAAACCACTGTGATGAACCTTGAGGACAAGGCATATCACACGCACACGAAAAACATTACTTGGTGCAGATGATTAGTCGCTCTGCAACCTCTTTGACGCTGCAACCGCGATCTGTGATTTACGCAACTGCATCACGCTTGAACTCTTCTGTGTATCGTATTCCTATAGACATAATATCTTAACTCCTTGCTTCCATTTTATAACGTGCAAGGTGTCTACAAATCTAGGGGTATCTCAGTTTTGCTTCCAGACATCTGTTAAGCGTGTTGCATCGGATTGGGTGAGCGCCGCCATGTCAGAAATTTCGGGTTTCGATATGGCTGCCGGTCGCCGTTTTCTTGATCGAAAACCCGTTAGGGATGGCCTGCTGAACCAAAGGAACGTGGGAAATGAGGCCGACCGCGCGGTTGTCGCCTACGAGGTCCTGCAGGGTCTGGAGTACCTGATCCAGTGTGCCCGTATCATTGTCGGTATCGAGGCTGCCAAAGCCTTCATCAATGAAGATCGTGTCGAGCCGGATATTGCCACTGACACTTTCCACGATGTCAGAGAGACCCAGCGCCAGCGCCAAGGCGGCAATAAAGGTTTCGCCGCCAGACAGGGTCGCTGTTGCGCGCGCCTTTCCCGTGTGGATGTCATGGACAGAGATACCAAGACCGCGCCGGCCGCCACCTTTGCCGGCAAAGTCCCGCTCCAG
>JAESQY010000179.1 GCA_016764915.1 Aliivibrio sp.
ATTACGACTACGGTATAGAGCTTGAGAAGAAGAATGATGATTTGCAAGGCGCTAACAACGGTCGCTCTACAACTCGTCAAGGGAGATACTAATAATGCGTAAGTTAATAATCCCTGTATTGGTATTTGTTGTTGCCACTTTTCTGATGTCGCTGTTTGTGATTGAAGAGGGTGAAAGAGGTATCGTTATTCGTTTCGGTCGAGTGCTGAAGATGGATAATGCAGATATGGCTAAAATCTATGAACCTGGACTGCATTTTAAGTTCCCTCTATTTGATAGAGTGAAAACATTAGATGCTCGTATCCAAACCATGGATGATCAAGCTGACCGTTTCGTAACGTCTGAGAAAAAAGATGTCATTATCGATTCATACGTAAAATGGCGTATTGCCGATTTTGGTCAATTCTACTTATCAACAGGCGGCGGTAATATTTTAACTGCGGAGTCTTTGTTACAGCGCAAAGTTGCCGATGGTCTTCGTGCCGAAATTGGTTCGAAAACCATTAAAGAGATTGTCTCTGAAAAACGTGAAGAAGTGATGGCGGATGTGCTTACTGACGCCAAAGAGAGCTCGTTTGATTTAGGCATTGAAGTGGTTGATCTTCGAATTAAGAAAATCAACTTACCCGATGAAATCAATAAATCTATCTATCTGCGTATGCGTGCAGAGCGTGAAGCCGTAGCTCGTAAACACAGAGCACAAGGCAGAGAAAAAGCAGAAGTACTTCGTGCACAAGCTGAGCTTGAAGTTGCGACAGTGCTAGCGGAAGCGGACAAAACAGCACGAATTACTCGTGGTGACGCAGATGCGAAAGCCGCTTCTATCTATGCTAAAGCGTTCAGTCAAGATCCTGAATTCTTCAGTTTTGTTCGTTCTCTTGAAGCTTATGAAAAGAGTTTCAATAGTAAGAATGACATATTGGTCTTAGATCCTAAAACTGAGTTCTTCAAATACATGAATAGTGCAGATGGTCGCAGTAAGTAATTACTAACCAATTGTCTGTTTAAAACAAGGTCCTTTGGACCTTGTTTTTTTTATAAGGATAAATGTAATGACTAACTCGGTGTGGATTGCTCTAGGCTTAGTATTGATTATTGAGGGGGCAGGGCCTCTGATCGCCCCCAAAGCATGGCGAAATATGATGTCACAGCTTGCTCAGCAGCCTGATAATATGTTGAGGCGGCTCGGCGGTTGCTTGGTCGTTACTGGTATTGTGATCGGTTATACGATGTTCCACCTATTGTAAATGCATGAAAAATAAGGATGTGACTGAATTCTCCTTAAAGTAATAACTTTGTTTAAAAAATGACTGCAAACTTCAGATATAGGTGCTAAAATTCTTTTTTAATTATCAGACAGAATTGGGCAGATGGGAAAAAACAACGTAGTCGTTCTAGGCACCCAGTGGGGTGACGAAGGTAAAGGGAAGATCGTTGATCTTTTAACTGAAGATGCAAAGTATGTTGTTCGCTATCAAGGCGGCCATAATGCAGGTCACACCCTCGTCATTGACGGTGAAACAACCATTCTTCATTTAATTCCTTCCGGTATTCTTCGCGATAATGTGAAATGTATTATTGGTAATGGTGTTGTATTATCTCCAGATGCTCTTATGAGTGAGATGGGGCCATTAGAAGAGCGCGGTATTCCTGTTCGTGAACGTCTGTTCATTTCAGAAGCCTGTCCTTTAATTCTTCCTTATCATATTGCTCTTGATCAGGCGCGTGAAATCGCTCGTGGTAATAAAGCAATAGGAACAACTGGCCGTGGTATCGGTCCAGCATATGAAGATAAAGTGGCTCGTCGTGGCTTGCGCGTTGGCGATCTGTTTGATAAAGAAACATTTGCCGTTAAGCTAAAAGAAGTAATGGAGTTCCATAACTTCCAACTTGAGCATTTCTACAAAGTTGAACCAGTGAGCTACGAAGAAGTACTTAAAACGACTCTCGCTCAAGCTGATATGCTGACCTCAATGGTGATTGATGTTACTGATGAGTTAGATGCAGCTCGTAAACGTGGTGATAAAATCATGTTTGAAGGTGCTCAAGGTACCCTTCTTGATATCGACCACGGTACTTACCCTTACGTAACCTCTTCAAATACTACCGCAGGTGGTGTTGCTTCTGGTTCTGGTTTTGGCCCGAATCACTTAGGTTATATTCTGGGTATTGCTAAAGCTTACTGTACTCGTGTAGGTTCTGGTCCTTTCCCAACTGAATTAGATGACGAAATTGGCAACCATTTGGGTGTTAAAGGTCATGAGTTTGGTGCCACTACTGGCCGTAAGCGTCGTTGTGGTTGGTTTGATGCCGTTGCTATGCGTCGTGCTATTCAAGTTAACTCAATTACCGGATTTTGCTTAACAAAGCTTGATGTAATGGATGGCTTGAAAGAGATCAAAATCTGTATTGGTTATAAGACAAAAGATGGCTCAATTCTTAATGTCTCTCCAATGGCAGCAGATGCTTATAACGATCTTGAGTTGATCTATGAAACAGTACCTGGTTGGTCTGAAAATACTTATGGTGTTAAGAGTATTGATGGGCTTCCTCAAGCTGCACTTGATTACATTCAGCGCATTGAAGAGCTAACGGGTATTCCTATTGATATCATATCAACTGGACCAGACCGTAATGAAACTATTATTAAGGTCCACCCATTCTCGGTGTAAGCCAACATAATCGTTATCAAAAAAACTGGCCTCTTTTAGGCTGGTTTTTTTTTGCATTAAATAAATATAGCGACAATAATTTAATCAAAGATCAAAAAATCAAACCTTGAGGCAATTAATTGCCATAGAGTGGCAACTAATACCTAAAGGATTGGCGTGGGTTGTCGATAAGTTACACATGGTATGAATAGTGGGGACTTTTAATGAAGTTACGTGCTCTCGTCGTGTCAATGATGTTGGCAACGGCACCTGCGCAAGCAATAACCGATGTTGGAGCTCCGGTCGAGATTTATTCTGAAGCTCAATTGATTAAACTCTTTAACGTTAATGGGCATTTAGACAAGATAAAACAAGACAGTTGTCAGTTGATTGAGGATATTGAAGCTCGTGCAACCCGAATAGATTCACCTGCTTATCAGTTTTTGTATGGTGATATGCTCGCGTGGGGTGTGTGCATTGATCGAGATGTTGAGTTAGGTATTTATTACATGGAAAATGCCGCACATCAGGGTCTTCCTGAAGCTTTAGAACAGCTTGGGCGCTATTACTCGAAAGGGATACTGGTTCAACGTGATCGTGAGAGGGCGATTCCCTATTTACGTGAGGCTGCTGCTATGGGGAATATTAATGCCAGAATTCATTTAGCGGAACTGCTGCTAGGTGACTTTGGTAGCCCGCTTGATTATGAAGATGCTTATCGGTGGTTATATAATTCAATCTCTGCTGATAAAGGATTTCATCGTAAAATCAGCTCTTTACGCAGAGGTCTTGAGCAGAGAATGCCGGAAAATATTATCGCTAGAGCAAAACGACGTGAGGTCTTTTGGTAAAGGTTCATTTTAATGAGCCTTTTTTATTTCTGATAAAGTTAACACAGCAAGTTTGGTATTAGCTCCTGACTCCTATATAATTATTGCACACCTTCCCTTCTTTCATTGATAAGACGTCTATGTCCAATAATCAAAATGATCCATTTTTAGAGCGTGAAGCTCAAAAGTATGAAAATCCTATCCCAAGTAGAGAATTTATTCTTGATCTGCTTAAAAACTCTGATGCCCCAATGAACAGAAATGATCTGTTTGAGGTATTAGGTCTTGCGGGTGAAGAACACTATGAAGGGCTTAGAAGACGACTTCGTGCTATGGAGCGAGATGGACAGCTGGTTTACACCCGTCGTCAATGTTATGCATTACCTGAGCGGCTGGAAATGGTCAAAGGAACTATCATTGGCCATAAAGATGGGTTTGGTTGGGTAAGACCGGAAGGCAGCATAGGCAAAGATAGTGATATTTCTCTGCCTTTTCATCAGATGCGCACGGTTATCCATGGCGATTATGTTTTAGTACAGCCATCTGGTGTGGATAAAAGGGGACGTAAAGAGGGTCGTTTAGTTCGTCTATTAGAAGCGCGTAAAACTCAATTAGTAGGACGTTTCTTTTTAGAGGATGGACTCTGCTACGTGGTTCCTGATGATACTCGAATTAGCCAAGATATCTTAATTGCCAAAGAACACCGTATGGAAGCTCGAATGGGTAATGTCGTGGTTTTTGACATTACTGATCGTGGTGGACGTTCTCGTGGTATGTCTGGCCAAGTGGTTGAAGTGCTTGGTGAGAGCATGGCTCCAGGCATGGAGATAGAAATTGCGTTAAGAACTCACAGCATTCCTAACGAGTGGCCAAACGCCGTGATTCAGCAAGTGAAAAACTTGCAAGAAGAAGTGCCAGAAGAGGCGAAAGAGGGAAGAGTTGATCTTAGAGATCTACCGCTCGTTACCATCGATGGTGAAGATGCGCGCGATTTTGATGACGCTGTTTTCTGTGAAGCGAAAAAATCAGGTGGTTGGCGTTTATGGGTCGCCATTGCTGATGTAAGTCACTATGTCCGTCATAATAATGCGTTAGACAAAGCAGCCATTAATCGTGGGAACTCTGTCTACTTTCCTGCACAAGTTATTCCGATGCTACCGGAAGTTCTATCTAATGGTCTCTGCTCATTAAACCCACAAGTAGACCGTTTGTGCATGGTATGTGAAATAACTATTTCTGCGTCAGGAAAAATGTCAGGCTATCGTCATTATGAAGCCGTAATGAACTCTCATGCTCGTCTTACTTATACAAAAGTAGGTGCAATCTTAGAGGGGAATGATGAATTACGTGAACGTTACTCTGCAGTTGTGCCTCATTTAGAGCAATTGCATGAGATGTATAAAGTACTCAAAAAAGGGCGTGCAAAACGCGGCGCAATTGAGTTTGAAACTATAGAAACTAAATTTGTTTTTAATGCGGAAAGAAAAATTGAACGCATTGAACCTGTTGAGCGAAATGATGCACACAAACTTATTGAAGAGTGCATGATTTTAGCCAATATCGCTTCTGCTGCCTATGTAGAGAAGCTTAAAGAGCCTGCGCTGTATCGAGTTCATGATACGCCAAGTGAAGAGCGTCTGGTTGGCTTTAAAGACTTTCTAAAAGAGTTAGGCTTAAGCATTGAAGGTGGTTTAAAACCGACACCAACAGATTATGCAGAGCTAATTCAATCTATATCCGAACGCCCTGATAAAGAGTTAATTCAAACTATGCTGCTGCGTTCGATGAAGCAAGCGGTGTACAACCCTGACAACGCAGGTCACTTTGGATTAGCGCTAAAACGTTACGCTCACTTTACGTCCCCTATCCGTCGTTACCCAGATTTACTGCTGCATCGTGCGATTAAGTATCTTATTGCAAAAGATAAAGATGCTGCTCATGAAGGCACTACACCAGCCGGTGGCCATCACTACTCTTATGAACAGATGGAGCAGTATGGAGAGCAATGCTCAATGACTGAGCGCAGAGCGGACGATGCCACTCGTGATGTGTCTGATTGGCTTAAGTGCGAATACATGCAAGATCATGTAGGTGACGAGTTACAAGGTGTGATTGCTAATGTCACAGGTTTTGGATTCTTTGTACGTTTAACTGAGCTGCATATTGATGGTTTAGTGCATATAACCGCACTGGATAACGATTATTATCAATTTGATGTGGTAGGCCAGCGTTTGGTCGGTGAGAGCTCAGGTCAAATTTATCGTCTTGGTGATTTGGTTACGGTTAAAGTGCTTGCGGTGAATTTAGAAAGTCGTCAAATTGACTTTGAAATCGCAGGGACAAAAAGAGTCGCTCGTGGTGCGGGTAAAACGGCTAAGAAGAAGTTACGTTCTCAAGGAAAAGGCGATGTTGATAAGAGAAGTAGCCGTAATAAGCGTCCTGACTTTAAAAAGAGTAAACCGAAAGCAGCAAGCAATAAAAAAGCAACACCTGAGATAGAAGCGACCAACGCTGCTGATAAGAAAACAGCCAAAAAAAGAAAACCGAAATCGACTAAACCTGGCGAAAAAGCAGCTACAAAAGCGAAACAGACCAAAGCAAAAAAAACCGGTCGTAAGAAAATAAAGAAGTCGAACGCTAAACAATCAGCAGACGAATAAACAAATTAGAATGAGTAAGTTATAAATTATGAGTAGTGAATTTCTCTACGGCATTCATGCTGTAAAAGCCGTATTAAACAATGATCCTGTGCGTTTTATCGAAATTTTTGTTTTAAAAGATCGTAAAGACGAGCGAATGCTGCCAGTTCTTAATGAGTTAAAAGAGTTGGGTTTCTTGGTACAGGAGATGAGTAGGAAAACACTAGATGATAAAGCAGATGGTGCTTCTCATCAGGGGATTATTGCGCGTGTAAAGCCTGCTAAGCAGCTGAATGAGCATGACTTAGACCTCATCATTGCTAGGACTGAAAACCCACTGTTGTTGGTTTTAGATGGCGTGACTGACCCGCACAACTTAGGTGCTTGTTTGCGTAATGCGGATGCGGCTGGCGTTGCTGCGGTTATAGTGCCGAAAGATAAATCAGCATCGATGAATGCGACGGTGAGTAAAGTGGCTTGCGGTGCGGCCGAAATCGTTCCGCTAGTGCGAGTGACAAATTTGGCTCGTACTATGAGATCGCTGCAAGACAAAGGTGTTTGGTTTATGGGCACCGCTGGTGAAGCAACTCATGATATCTATCACAGCAAAATGACAGGTCCTTTGGCTATTGTGATGGGAGCTGAAGGTGATGGAATGCGTCGTTTAACTCGTGAAACCTGTGATGATCTCATCAAAATACCGATGTCAGGTTCGGTTTCTAGTTTGAATGTCTCTGTTGCAACGGGTATCTGTCTTTTTGAAGCAGTACGTCAAAGACAAACCGACTAATATCGCTCTCCAATTCATCGGCTGATCTTCAGTCGATGCTTGTCTAATCAAGAGCTTGACCTATCAAGCTCTTGCGCTTAACGCTCTAGCTGCTCAATCGGTAATTATCTCTTGCCTATAAAGCCGATTTTCTGTACTATCTGCCGTCCATAATTCTCGGTCTTTTTTATTAGTTCCTTGCTTCCCTTGGATGACCGAGCCACTCGTGGAAGCTGAATAATCCGTAAGGAGCAACCAATGCGTCATTATGAAATGAAGAAATGAACGGAAAAATGTGCATGGAGGTCTTCCCGAACTCCACGCTCTATAATGATAACAAAGTACTC
>JAESQY010000180.1 GCA_016764915.1 Aliivibrio sp.
AATGTTGTTCGTTTAAATTTCTCTCATGGAACAGCGCAAGAGCACATTGCTAAAGCAGCTTTGGTGCGTTCAATCTCTCGGTCACTGAATCAGCACGTCGGAGTATTGGTTGACTTACAAGGCCCTAAAATCCGTATCTCTTGTTTTAAAACTGGGGTTGTTGAGTTAGAAAAAGGTCAGACGTTTTGTTTGGATGCATCGCTTGATGTCAATGAAGGCACTAAAGAGTGCGTTGGCTTAGATTACCCTCAATTAATTGAGGATTTAGAGGTTGGAAACACACTGTTACTGGATGATGGGCGAATCCAATTAGAAGTGACTGAAGTAGATAAAGAACTGCAAAAAGTGAAAACAGTGGTTTTAAACAGTGGCAAATTATCAAATAGGAAAGGAATCAATTTATTAGGGGGCGGTTTATCTGCACCAGCCTTAACCGAAAAAGATCTCAGTGATATCTCCATTGCATCGGCATTGAATGCAGACTTTTTGGCTATTTCGTTTCCTCGTAATGCCGAAGATATTCACTATGCACGTCGGAAAGCATTGGAAGCGGGCTGTAATGCTCAGATTGTAGCCAAAATAGAACGTGCAGAAGTGGTTGAAAATGAACAGAGCATTGACGAAATGGTAAAAGCGGCTGATGTCATTATGGTAGCACGCGGCGATCTTGGTGTGGAAATTGGTGATGCGAGACTGCCCTTTGTACAGAAGCAGATTATTGCTCGCTCGCGCCACTTTGGTAAACCTGTGATCACCGCGACTCAGATGATGGAGTCAATGATTGAGAACCCACTTCCGACTCGAGCTGAAGTGCTTGATGTGGCTAATGCGGTAATGGATGGTACTGATGCCGTTATGCTGTCAGCAGAGTCCGCTGCTGGAGATTATCCAGTAGAAGCGGTTGAAGCGATGGTTCGTATTGCCACCGGTGCTGAAGAGCAGGCACCAAGCGAGAAAAAATGTTGGGACTGTTTGCAGCATCTTTGTACCGAACCTGAAAAACGTTTTGCACTATCGTCAATGATTTCAGCCGTACAAGAAAATTCAGATTTTGGCGTAGCCATTGTGACCGAACAAGGTAATACCCCTCTGATTATGTCGAGATGTCAGAGTAAATCAATGATCTGGGCGTTATCGGATAAACCCGCTTTGCTTAGACAGTTATCGATTTTAAGAGGGGTGAAGCCAGTCTATTTTGAGCATACACAGTGCGACTCTGAACAGCTCTCGGTCGAAATAATCAAACATCTGTTACCTGATGCGCAGCGATGCAACGTTAAAAATATGGTGATCACCCAGTGTGAATCATTAGAAGGTGTTGGAGATATCAATGTTTGTCGCTTAGTGACATTAGAATCTAAAACTGTTTCGGAAGAGAAAGTACCTGCATAAAATTGTTATAACCTGTTCTCCTGTGAGTTTGGCCTACCTAACGGTAGGTCTTTTTTTATAGGGTATAAAAAATCCCCACTAAACTGTCAGTGAGGATTCATATTTGTCTGTTGTTGATGTTTATTTAAGCGTTAAAGATCTGCAGTAATTCAGTCGGACATAAGTGATATTGGCGAGGACATTCGCGCCATGTCGTTAACATTCGACGGTATTTATCCAGCATAGGAACATGGCTGTTAAATTGGTGTTCATTGCTGTCAAGTTGGGGGTATAAATTTTCTGAATTCTTAAGAAAACGTACGTAATTAACCTGCTGGGCTTCTGTTGAGATGTCAAAACCTAAGAAGTTTAAGCGGCGCTGGTCAACACTGTTTTTATCCGTTGAATTGAGTAAGTTATTAGACTCCTGCATGGCATGATGCATCTCCATGATATCAATGATTTCACGACATTCTGCTTCTGTAATACAACCAAAGTCTTTATCAAGTTCTCTGATTTGAAGCCCGTATCCACGTTCAACAATTGTCTGTAAGCGCGTGTATTTTTCAGCGTTTGTAGGATCCATTTGCGACATTAAATAGTATTGATTCGATAAAATTAGACGCTGTGCGCTGGTCATTTCCATTGTGTAACCTCTTAAAAGCTAAATCTGTCTATAGAGTAGCAGTAAATTGTATTTGTATGATTTGATCTTGCCACATATTATTCAATTATTCGCTAAGATAGGCCAGTAATATTGCCTTGTTGGTCAATATCTAGATTCATAAATGCGGGTTTTTCTGACAAACCGGGCATGGTCATTACGTCGCCACATAAAGCATAAATAAAACCAGCACCAGCACATAACTTCAGCTCTCTGATAGGGAGAGTGAAATCAGAAGGCGCGCCTTTAATGCTAGGGTCTGTTGTAATAGATAGCGGTGTTTTCGCCATACATAGGGCTAAACCAGAAAAACCAAGATCCGTGAAATTTTTGAGTTGAGTCTTGGCTTGTTCGGACAGAGTGACGTTTGCCGCGCCATACCCAATTTCAGATATTGCCATTATCTTCTCTTCTAAACTTTGGCTTAATTGATAAAGTGGTTTGAAGTTTGAAGGTTGTTCACATGCGTTGATCACTTGACTGGCAAGTTCCAGTGCGCCTTTCCCTCCGGAACAGAAAGCATCACTTATGGCGACTTTGATTGAATAAGGAGTGTTCATTGCAGTAATCATTGTTTTTAGTTGCTCAAGCTCATGGGTTGAGTCTTGAGGGAATCGATTGATCGCTACCACCACCGGAATGCCATATTTATGCACGTTGGCAATGTGCCATTTGAGATTCTCAAACCCAGCCAATAACGCGGCTTCATCAGGCTCAGAAATTGAGCTAGGAAACGTCTGTCCGGGTGCTAAGTTGTATTTCCCTGAATTGGCTTTTAACCCACGAAGAGTAGCGACAAGTACGGCACAATCAGGGCCAACGCCAGCATATTGAGCTTTGATATTACATGCTTTTTCAAAGCCCATGTCTGATCCGAACCCACCTTCAGTAACGGTATAATCCGCAAGCTTTAAGGCTATGTTATCGGCAATGATTGATGAGTTGCCGTGTGCGATATTAGCAAAAGGACCAGAGTGGATTAAGGTTGGAACACCCTCTAAGGTTTGCATTAATGTTGGCTCTATCGCCGCTTTCATAATGACGGTCATTGCTCCGGCAACTTTCAAATCTTCGGTCGTTACGGGTTGACCATCCAAATTGTAACCGATGACGATGTTACCAATGCGTTTACGCAGATCAAAGAGATCGGTTGAAAGGGCAAGAATCGCCATTAATTCAGAAGCGGCTGTGATATCAAACCCATCTTCTCGTTCAAAGCCATTAATGGTTTTTGATGGTGCATTCTTACCGACAGTAATCATTCTAAGTGAACGGTCATTATGATCAATGACCCGTCGCCATGTAACTTGCTTTGGGTCGATCTTTAACGCAGTCATGCCTGTCTTTTCAGAGAAAGCGGCATAGCCATTTTTTTGTTCATGGAAGAGTCGAGCATCAATCGCTGCTGAGGCTAGGTTATGAGCAGAAGTCACCGCGTGGATATCCCCCGTCAGATGAAGATTAAGTTCCTCCATTGGAGCGACTTGGCTGTACCCACCTCCAGCAGCTCCGCCTTTTATGCCGAATACTGGCCCCATAGATGGCTGACGTATACAGGCCATCACAGATTGTTCATGCTTGGCTAAGCCCTGTGCAAGACCAATAGTTGTGACCGTTTTTCCTTCTCCAAGAGGAGTCGGAGTAATTGCCGTAACCAGTATGAGCTTCCCGTCACTTTTCTCCTTCAGACGTTTGATGACATCAAGGCTCACTTTTGCTTTAAATTTACCTTGAGGGGTGAGCTCGCACGTTTTTAAACCTGCATTTAATGCAATTGTTTCTATGTTGGATAAAGCGGTATTTTGACTAATATCGAGATCGCTAATAAACACAATAGAATCCTTAAAAGTAGAGAATGGGCGGGGCGTGGGTATTTTATGCTGTATCGTTATTTTTGTTGAGTATTATATTGTATTAATTGTGAGTAAATATATTTAAATTGCTATGTTTAATATGAACGACGGTATAAGTTGTCGTCTGGATGTCAATTTACAGATTATGAGCTAAAACAGAGATATTATGTCGATAAAATGTTACATTATGCATAATTTATAACAATGTAATTTATTTCCATTTTCCAGTGATAACTCAATGAAAAACAAAAGAACTATAAATTGGAGCGACCTAAGCTTTAGGCGACGATTACTCTTCGTAATGACCATATCGGGTTTGGTGAATTTATTGGTTCTATCATTAACTGGTTTTGGTTATTTGAAGCATTGGGAAGCTCAAGATACTGGCGAAAAAGCGTTGGGGATAGCTAAGTTTTTGGCACAATCGCCCGCGGTCATCGTGGCGCTAAAAACGCAAAGCCCCCATCTGATTACCGAAAAAATCGAATCGATGCGCTTCTCGATTAATGCCACATTTATTGTGATTGGAGATACTAACGGGATTCGTTATACCCACCCTATCGCTGAGCGTATTGGTAAGAAGATGAAAGGTGGGGATAACAGTAGAGCGTTGCAGTTAGGTCAGTCTTATGTCTCTTTTGCCAAGGGGTCACTTGGAAATTCCGTTCGTGGAAAAACCCCTGTGTTTGATGGTAATGGAGACGTAATTGGTGTCGTTTCTGTTGGATACCTGCTAACCAGTATTGATGACAAAGTTGAACATTTTTTGAATTTCCTTATCGGCATGGCACTTTTAGTGGTACTGGCTAATGCATTTTTCTCCAACTTTATCGCAAAAAGGTTCCAAAGTTCGATATTAGGCTTTGAACCAGAAGAGTTTGGCCGTCTTTACGTAGAGCTTGAGGTCACTTTAAGTACCATCAAAGAAGGGGTGATAAGTATCGATTCTGAAGGCGTGGTTCGTTCAATGAATCGCAGCGCTTGCGATATTTTAGAGCTAAACTCTGAAGAGGTACTGCATAAAAAGTTGAAGGATGTGTTACCTGAAAGTGATTTAAGTGATATTTTATTAACGCATCATACGCAACATGATGTAGATGTTATTTTAAATGGTCATGCCATTGTAGCTAACCGGAAATTAATCCGGGTTGATGACCGAATTGTTGGTGCTGTATCGAGTTTTCGATTAAAAGATGAAATTACCGAGTTAATTAAGCAGCTTTCACAAATTAGAGAGTACGCGGATCTACTGAGATCCCAAACCCATGAACACCGAAATAAGCTCAATACCATCAGCGGGTTGATACAGTTAGGTAAAACAGAAGAAGTATTGCGGTTGATAGGTCAAGAGACTCAGCATTACCAACAGCTGATACGGTTTTTAAGAGAGACTATTAATGAGCCTGTTGTTGCTGGCATCTTGTTAGGAAAAAGTGAACGAGCAAGGGAACTAGGTTTAATCTTTGATATTGATGAGGGCTCTCATTTAGACCCATTACCAGAACATGTACGAGCAGAAGATGTAGTGACGGTTCTAGGCAATTTTATTGATAACGCGTTTGATGCCTGTATTTCAGAAGGTTCTTTACAACAGAAACAAAAAGTAGTGTCAGTTAGTATTTCGGATTATGGTCAAGAGATCATTATTGAAGTTGAAGACAATGGTTGTGGACTACCCCAAAATGTTAACCAGCAACAGTTAATGGAAAGAGGTGTATCCACTAAGTCGAATAAGAATCGAGGCGTAGGTCTTTATTTAGTACAACAAATTATAAATCAGTATAAAGGACAGTTGGTGATGGAAAGTAAAAATAATGAAGGCACCAGAATGACTGTTTTTATACCTAAGAAGTTTCCAAAGGATTGAATGATGACAAATAACAAAAATATTAGTGTATTGATTATTGAAGATGACGCAGGCATTGCTGAGATTCATCGCAGAAATTTGATGAAAATTGATGGATTAGAGGTGATTGGCATTGCGACAACGAAAGCTGAAGCCGAAACACTACTTGAAGTACTCAATCCAGACTTGGTGCTGCTTGACGTCTATCTACCGGATGGCAATGGCCTTGATATTTTAAGGGATTTAAGACAGAAAAAGCATGCATGTGATGTCATCTTGATTACTGCCGATCGTGAAGTAGATACTTTGCAAGAAGCGATGAGAGGCGGCGTGGTTGATTACCTTCTTAAACCCGTGGTTTTTGCTAGGCTCGAAGAGTCATTGAGCAAGTATCTAAAACAGAAAAACAAATTTGGTGTTTTAGATGATTTAGACCAAAGTGTCGTTGATTCAATGATATCGACAGGTACTGAAAATACGGCCTCTCAGGTTCGTTTACCAAAAGGCATTGATGGCGTAACGTTGGATAAAGTTCGAGTTCTATTTGAACAGCACAATGAAGTCACCGCCGATAAAGCGGGAGTGCTAATTGGCGCTAGTCGGACGACGGCAAGACGATATTTAGAGCATCTCATCTCTTCTGGAGAGCTTGAAGCTGATTTAAATTACGGCACTGTTGGACGGCCTGAGCGTACCTACAAAAAAATAGCTCGATGAACATCACCCGTTTATAAATGATCAATAGCCTACTGCTCTAGTAGGCTATTTTTTGTGTGTCGAAGAGTCACCATTATACGATAAGTTTCAGAGCCGCCGCGATATCTGTCACACTGCTAGGATCATCAATCGTTGAGGGAATAGTATACTCTTCACCATCTGCTACCTGTCTGATCGTTCGTCTTAAGATTTTCCCTGAACGAGTTTTAGGCAACCTATCAACGATAATCACCGATTTGAAGCTAGCGATGGCACCAATTTCACTGCGGACTAACTGTAATAGCTCTTTCTCTATATGTTGATCAACGGAGTAGTGTCCATCTTTAAGAACGACTAATCCCAGTGGTATTTGCCCTTTGAGTTCATCATGAGCTCCAATAACCGCGCATTCTGCTACATCGTTGTGTGAGCTAAGAATCGATTCCATCTCCCCAGTAGATAAGCGATGACCAGCCACATTAATGACATCGTCAATTCTGCCCATAACAAAAAGATAACCATCTTCATCGATGTAACCACCATCTCCTGACACATAATAACCAGGGAATTGCGCCAGGTAACCCTGTTCAAATCGATCGTGATTACGCCAAATTGACGGCAGGCAACCTGGAGGTAGTGGGGTTTTTATTACAATATATCCCTGTGTGTTGCAGGGTAGAGGCTCACCAACTTCATTAACAATATCGACTGAAAATCCCGGAATCGCCTTGGTTGCAGACCCTGCTTTAATTGAGAATGTTTCGAGTCCAATTGGGTTCCCAGCAATGGCCCAACCGGTCTCTGTTTGCCACCAATGATCAATGACAGGGCGACCTGTTTTGGATTCGACCCAATCTAGGGTCGCAGGGTCAAGTCTTTCACCCGCCATGAAAATGGTTCTTAAGGCAGGCATGGGAAATGCTTGCAGTAGCTCTCCTTCGGGGTCCTCTTTTTTAATGGCACGAAAAGCGGTAGGAGCAGAAAACAGAATATTGACGTTATACTCTTGGCAAACTCGCCAAAAAGCAGAGGGGTCGGGTGTTTTTACTGGTTTCCCTTCAAACATGATGGTCGTACAGCCATGAATTAATGGTGCGTAAACAATGTAGGAGTGACCAACAACCCAGCCAACATCTGAGGCTGCCCAGTACACATCTCCGGGTTTAGCTCCATAAATAGTGTTCATGCTGTATTTCATGGCGACAGCGTGCCCGCCATTATCACGTACGACTCCTTTTGGCTTTCCTGTTGTTCCTGAAGTATAGAGAAGATAGAGCGGGTCAGTGGCTAATAACGGGACACAGTCATGAGGTGGCGATGCTGCAACCGCAGAGCTCCAATCAATATCACGATGTTCGTTTAGGGTAGTTAGTGACTCTTCTCTTTGTAAAACGATGACTTTTTCTGGCTTCCAGCGGCTGTCTAATATTGCTCTGTTAACCAGAGGCATGTAGGGAATCACCTTGTCGACTTCAATACCACAAGAAGCTGTCATGACGACTTTAGGTTCAGCATCTTCAATTCGAACCGCCAACTCATGCGGAGCAAAACCACCAAATACGACAGAGTGAATAGCACCGAGTCGTGCGCAGGCTAACATTCCAATGGCCGCTTCAGCGATCATTGGCATGTAGATAACCACACGGTCCCCTTTTTTTACCCCCAGCTGAGCCAACAGGCCGGCAGTTTTTGCCACTTGATCTCTTAATGCTTGATAGCTGTATTGTGATTTTTTGCCTGTTACCGGGGAATCATAGATCAGAGCAATTTGGTCTCCACGTCCATTGTCTACATGGTAATCGAGTGCCAAATAAGCGGTATTCATCACACCATCGGCGAACCAGCGATCGATGCCATTGTGGTCTTTGCTTAAAATGGTTTTTGGAAATTGAAACCACTCAATGGCAGTGGCTTGCTGTCGCCAAAAAACATCAGGCTCATTTTTTGCCAACTGATACTCTTCAAGGTATGTACTCATCGGTGGTTCCTTTTTTCGTTGAGAATTAGCGTTAGTTAATACTAAAAAGAGCCATGAATTCATTCACTGGGCTGGCTTCAAGCTGCTGTTGATCTGAACATAAGGCGACAATCTTCTGACACTTTCCATGTGGGAATCGTGTTTGGAGATTGCGTGCAAACTTTCGTTCTAATACCGGAATACCTTCTGCTCGGCGACGACGGTGTCCAATGGGGTATTCAATTTCAATTTTTGACGTTGAGCTGCCATCTTTAAAGAAGATCTGCATGGAATTAGCAATTGAGCGTTTGTTAGGATCTAAGTACTCTTCGCTATAGCGTTTATCCTCTTTGATCACCATTTTTTCTCGTAATTGATCGATAGTCGGGTGGTTGTTGTGAAAGTCATCTTCATAGTGCTCTGCGATTAAATCACCAAAAATGAGAGGGACGGCGGTCATGTATTGTAAGCAGTGGTCTCGATCGGCTGGGTTGGCTAACGTGCCTTTTTTGGAGATAATTCGAATGGCGGACTCATGCGTCACGATTTCGATGCGTTCAATGTCGTTCAAACGCTCTTTTACCTCTTGGTGTAAAATGACGGCGCACTCTACAGCCGTTTGTGCATGAAATTCAGCTGGGAAAGAGATTTTAAACAGAACATTTTCCATCACATAACTGCCAAAATCCCGTGAGAAGGTAAACGGTTGCCCCTTAAATTGGACATCATAAAATCCCCATTGCGGTGCGGTTAACACTGACGGGAGGCCCATTTCGCCTTTCATGGTGATCATAGCTAAACGTACCGCTCTTGAGGTTGCATCACCCGCCGCCCATGACTTCCTTGAACCTGCGTTAGGAGCGTGGCGGTAAGTTCGCAGCGAAGATCCGTCAACCCAAGCTTGCGATAGTGCATCCACAATTTGATCAATACTGCCACCGAGCATTTTTGTTATCACAGCAGTTGAAGCAACACGTACTAGCAGTACATGGTCAAGGCCAACTCGGTTGAAGCTATTTTCAAGTGCAATAATGCCTTGGATTTCGTGCGCTTTGATCATCGCGGTGAGCACATCTTTGATGGTAAGTGCTGGTTTGCCATTGGCGACAGCTACTTGGCTTAAATAGTCTGCTGTTGCGAGGATACCGCCAAGGTTATCTGATGGATGGCCCCATTCAGCCGCAAGCCATGTATCGTTAAAATCTAACCAACGAATGATGCAACCAATATTAAAAGCGGCGGTAACGGGATCGAGAACGTGGGAGGTACCAGGAACGCGAGCCCCATGCAATACAGTGGTTCCAGGTACGATGGGGCCTAAGTGTTTAGTGCACTCTGGAAAACGCAGAGCGAGTAACCCACAACCTAAAGTATCGATCAAACAGTTGCGTGCGGTGTTATAGGCTTCATCAGAATCAATATTGTGATTACTTACATACTCAGCAATAGTTTGTAATAGTGCATCTGGCGCAGGTCGAAGATTGCTCTCTACGTTGTTATCACTGCTTGGTGGAGTATTGGTTGTCATGGTCGTATATCCTTATAGACGATTAGTATTTGAATCAGTTCTCTGTGAAATAGGTAACCAATCTTGATGTTCTGGCCCTTGATATTCAGCGTTTGGTCTGATTATTTTATTATGCTCTCGTTGTTCAAATACGTGAGCAGCCCAGCCAGTAACACGGCTCATAACAAAAATAGGGGTAAATAATTTAGTTGGAATGCCCATAAAATGGTAAACCGATGCATGGTAGAAATCGGCATTAGGAAAGAGATCTTTTTCCCGCTTCATAATGTGTTCAACGCGTTCTGAAATGGCAAATAATTGGGGGTCGCTGCTGGTGGTTGATAGGGTTCGAGACCAATTTTTTATTACGTCACTTCTTGGGTCAGATTGAGTGTAAATGGCATGGCCAAAGCCCATGATTTTCTCCTTTTGATTGAGCATATTCATAATGCCGCTCTCCGCAGTGTCCGGAGTATTCCACTGCTCTAACATCGCCATTGCGGCTTCATTTGCTCCACCGTGCAGCGGGCCTCGTAAGCTACCAATAGCTGCGGTAACACAGGAGTGAAGATCAGAAAGCGTTGACGCACATACTCTTGCAGTGAACGTAGAGGCATTAAATTCATGTTCGGCATACAAAATTAGCGAGCAATGCATGACTTCAATATGCAGATCAGAGGGAGGGGTATCAGTGAGCATTTCTAAAAAGTAGCCCCCTATACTCTGTTGTTGGCTATTGGTGGTATCAATACGAACCCCATCATGACTAAAGCGATACCAATAACAGATGATCGCGGGTAAAAGGGAGAGAAGCGTATCGCTTTTGTCTTGTTGCTCAGAAAAGTGACGCTCTTGATCAAGGTTACCCAACATAGAACAGCCTGTCCGCATCACGTCCATAGGGTGGGCATCTGCAGGAATAGTTTCAAGCACAGTACGAAGAGCCGATGACAGTCCCCTTCGAGAGATCAGTTTGCGGCGATAAGCATCAAGTTCAGTTTGGGTGGGTAATTTACCTTTCAACAAAAGATAAGCGACCTCTTCAAATTCGGCATACTTAGCAAGATCAGTGATGTCATAACCTCGATAAGTAAGGCCTGTGCCGGATTTCCCTACCGTACAAAGTGAGGTTGTACCTGCATTTTGTCCACGTAAACCTGCACCCGTGTTTTGAGTGTTGCTGGTTTGGTGGGATTCTTTATGCTCATGATTAATAACTGAAGTGGTCATGATTATCTCCTTATTTTTTTATCCGTATAGAGTGAGTCCAATTTCCGTTCGTAGTGGTGGTAGTTTAAGTAGCTGTAAAGTTGTTCACGGGTCTGCATGCTATTGACCACCTCTTTTTGGTGACCTTCTGAGAGTAGACTTTGGTATACATTCAGTGCCGCTTGATTCATTGCTCTAAAGGCAGAGAGAGGATAAAGCACCATATCTACGTTGCACTCCGCAAGTTCAGCGGTTGAAAAAAGAGGTGTTTGGCCGAACTCTGTAATGTTGGCTAAAATAGGGACATCAATGGCCTTAGAGAACAATTGGTACTGCTGCAACGTATTGATCGCTTCAGGAAATAACATGTCAGCACCTGCTTCAATGTAGGCTTGAGAACGTTCGATAGCGCTATCAATACCCTCAACAGCGAGTGCATCCGTTCTTGCCATAATGACAAAGCTGTCGTCTGCTCTTGCATCAACTGCTGCTTTTATTCGATCAACCATCTCTTGAGTTGATACGATGGATTTATTCGGCCTATGACCGCAGCGTTTTTGAGAAACTTGATCTTCCATGTGCACTGCAGCAGCACCAGATCTCTCCATCTCTTTGATAGTTTTTGCAATGTTAAAAGCGCCGCCAAAGCCAGTATCAATATCTACCAGCAGTGGCAGAGTTGTGGCTGACGTAATACGGCGCACATCTTCGAGTACATCGTTTAAACTGGTTATACCGAGATCAGGCAACCCATAAGAGGCATTAGCAACCCCGCCGCCGGAAAGGTAGATAGCCTGATGACCCACTTGTTCAGCCATCATTGCGCAATACGCATTAATGGTGCCGACAACTTGCAACGGTTTAGCGTTGGCCACGGCCAGTCTGAATTTTTCACCTTGATTCATGGTTGTAACTCCTGATTAATGTCTAGTTGTTTCTCTATTAAGTCTCGGCTGTGTTTTATGTGTCTTCTCATGAGCATTTCTGCCAGTTCACTGTCGCGTTCCGTCAATGCCATCAAGATATGTTTGTGCTCATTTAATGCCGTTTCTGGTCGAGAGTGTGAACGAGGGGATTGGTAGCGATACATCCGTAATAGGTGATAAAGCTCATGACACAAGAGGTGAATGAGTTTGTTATTCCTGCTTGCTTTAATGATTTGATAGTGGAAGTCGAAATCTCCATGTTGATGGAAATAGGAGGCTCCATCAACTTGAGTAATATACTGTTCATGTTGTTTTAATAGGAGAGATAGAGCCTCTATCTCTTGGTCAGTAATATGCTTACAGGCAAGATTGATCGCCATCCCTTCAAGGGCTTCACGCACACTGTAGATCTCTAGTAGCTTATTGCGGTTGAGTAATACAACGCGAGCTCCAACATGGGGGATTCGCTCAATAAGACCTAACGATTCAATTTTCATCAATGCTTCACGTAGTGGTCCTCTGCTCATGTTGAATGAGAGAGCCAGTTCAGCCTCAGAAATCTTGCTTCCCGCAGGATACTCTCCACATACGATGGCTTCGATTAGCAGCTCAGCTAAATTTTCCGATTTGGTCAACTCCGTCATGCGAGGCCTTAATTGTCAACAATTTGTATGAATATGGTTAAATAATAGTCCTTATTTTAATAAAATAAACAAATTGTCTACAATCTTTAGTCTAATACAAAAAAACAGCGCAATGTGCGCTGTTTAATTTAGACCGATATAAGAGAAGATTAGTGGCTAGGAAGAAATATCAATTAACTGGGCTTCAAGCAAAATTCGACTGCGCTTAATATGTCTACGCATTAATATCTCAGCCAATTCAGGATCACGATTTTTGATGGCAACTAAAATATGTTGATGCTCTTGCAGTGCAATTTCTGGGCGTGAATGGGTTTGTGGGGATTGATAGCGATACATACGTTGTAGGTGATAGAGTTCATCACACAGTAAAGTTATCAGCTTGCTGTTTCTACTTGCTTTGATGATAAGGTAGTGAAAATCATCATTCCCCTGCTGCTTGCAATAAGAGCTACCGTCAACGGTGTGGATATGTTCTTTATGCTGTTCTAGCAATTTAGATAAGGTTTGAATCTCTTTATCTGTGATATGTTGGCAGGCTAGATTAGCAGCCATTCCCTCTAAAGCTTCTCTGACTGCATATATTTCAGTTAACTTGGTTTGAGTAAGTTTGACCACTCTAGCACCAACATGGGGTATTTTTTCAACTAACCCTAATGATTGAACCTTCATTATGGCTTCACGCAGTGGTCCCCTGCTCACATTAAATGTGGTGGCTAGTTCAGTTTCTGATATTTTGCTGCCAGCAGAGTATTTTCCATTGACGATCGCCTCAATCAGTTGCTCTGTAAGGCTTTGGGATTTTGTGGGCTCCTTAATGGCTATTTTATCATTAAGAGATTTCTTGGGTTTTGTTAAAATATGTGATGGAGTCATATATAATTGTCGACAATGGTTTGATTCTTCTCGGAATAATAGCTTATACTCTGCAAAGAGCAAGAGGATTGTAGACAATTCCTACTCTGGCTAAAATCAAGGCTATATCCGGTTGAAATTTTAGATATAAAAAAACAGCGCATTGCGCTGTTTTTTTTCGTCTGCATGATGTGTGCAATTAGTCCTGCTCTGTATTTGCTCGGCTCATTCTGAATCGATTAAACGCAGTGAGCAATATAGGAGCAAGAAGTACGACAGTTGCTATCGAGGTAAACGTCAGAGTGAGCGGACGTTGCCATAAGAAGCTAAGCTCGCCATCACTGATCATCAATGCTCTACGAAGATTCTCTTCCATCAACCCACCAAGGATAAATCCGAGTAATAAAGGGGCTAATGGAAAGTTGGCCAATCGTAAAAATACCGCAATGACTGAAACTAGAACCATAATAAATACATCGATAGTATTAAATGAAACTAGATAAACTCCAGTAATAGAGAAGAAAATAATCATTGGTAGCAGTACGGTTCTTGGCACCGCAAGTATTCTTGAAATATAAGGAATCAAAGGAAGATTTAAAATAACCAGTACAACGTTACCAAAATACATTGAGATAATAACTGACCAGAATACTTCAGGGTTATCGATAAATAGACGTGGACCTGGCTGAATTCCGTAAGAGATCAAGGCACCAAGCATGATTGCTGTTGTCCCTGAACCTGGAATACCAAGTGTTAGTAGTGGAACAAATGAACCACTTGAAGCTGCATTGTTAGCCGCCTCAGGAGCCACTAAGCCACGAAGGCTACCTTTACCAAATTCTTCTCTTTTATCTTTAGGAGCAAGATTACGCTCTAAACCGTAACTTAAGAATGCCGCAATAGTGGCACCAGCACCAGGGAGAACACCCACGAAGAAACCAAGAATTGAAGATCGAATGGCAACAGGAGCCGCTTCTTTAAACTCTTCTTTGGATATTTTCATGCTGCCAAGATCGGTCATTGATCTGGTCTCTTCAGCAGATTGGTCCTTTTCAGGTTTCAAAATGCCCATCAAAGTTTCGCCAAGCGCAAATGTTGCCATTGCCAGTAGTAAGAAGCTGAAACCATCCATCAAATCAGTAATACCAAATGTAAAACGTTCGACGCCAACACCTTTATCAATCCCAACGGTTGATAGCATTAAACCAAGAACTGTCATCATCCATGCTTTTACTACTTGTCCAGGTCCTGCAAATGCCGCAACCGCTGATAATCCAACAAGCATAAGGGCAAAGTAATCAGCTGACTGAAAGCTCAGAGAGACTTTCGCTAACGTTGGAGCTGCGATAAGAAGCATGATTGCAGAGAGGGTGCCACCAGTAAATGATGAATAGGCAGCAAGGGCTAATGCTTTGCCTGCTTGGCCTTTTTGAGCCATAGGGTAGCCATCAAAAGCGGTTACCACGGTAGAAGAACAACCCGGTGCATTGATTAATATTGATGAAGTAGAACCACCAAATACTGCACCGTAATATACACCGGCCATCAGGATCATACCGGATGAAGGCTCAAGGCCATAGGTGATAGGTATCATTAAGGCAATGGCTGAAATAGGGCCAAGACCAGGTAACATTCCAATAAAAGTACCAACAAAACACCCAATCATAACCATCATGAGGTTAGTCGGCATAATGGCCGTTGATAAGCCCGCTAAAATTCCATCTAACATATTATTACTCCTACAAGCTTAAAAACAGATAACCAGGCTCTAGATAGACATCCAAACCTTTGGTTAACAACAACCAAAACGCGGTAACAAACGGGAAAGATGCACCAAAGAGAACTAATTTTCTTCGTTCTCCAAGCAGCCAAAAACCAGCAAGTAAAAATAGGCTTGTAGCCAATAGGAAACCTAGCCAGCTTAAACCAATGCCATAAGCTGTCATTAAACAAACAAAGGAGATTAATAAGCGCCAGTTGAAACCAATAATTGCGCCACTCTCTTCATTTGGGCGAGCAGTAACAATAAGAAGTAGTGATAAGAAAATGCCAATAGTAGTTAGTATGTAAGGAAGCGTACGAGCGGTGAACGGTTCGTATTCATCTCCAGGGAAAAATGGTATTTGAGTGGTTTGGTAACCATAAGTTAAGCAAACAATCAGGAAGATAAGTCCACCTACCCGATCTCTGCTTAATAGAGAAGAAGACGTTAACTGCATTTGGCTCTCCAATATGTGAAAACATAAAAGTAAATCAAGGAAAAAGCCACATCAGCAAACCATTGACTGATTGCTTTCGATCCATATCCGGAGGAATCGATAATGTGGCTAGTATCTAGGGCAAGAGGCCACTAAATAAATTTATACTTGGATAGAGACTGCTGTCTCTATCCAACTTATAACTAGGTAAAAATGTTATACCTATGTTAGTTATAGACTACTTTAGGAAGCCTAGTTCACGCATTAGATCACCAATCAGTGTCTCTTGGCTCTCTAGGAACTTATAAAAGTCTTTGTCAGCTTTGTAGTTATCGATCCAACCGTTACGGTCACGGACGGTAACCCACTGATCAGTCTTATACATTTTGCTAAGAACTTTGTTGAACCCGTCGATCTTCTCTTGGCTGATGCCAGGAGCTGCAAAGAAACCACGCCAGTTAGCGAACACAGTATCGTTACCCATCTCTTTAAGAGTTGGAACGTTTGGAGCTGCAGCTAGACGCTCTGGAGCAGTGATAGCTAAGATGCGAACTTGACCGCTCTTAGACATTTCTAGTACTTCACCAAGACCAGTAGATAGAAGTGGTGTTTCGCCAGAAAGAACAGCAGCCATTGCTTTACCGCCGGCATCATAAGCGATGTAACGAACTTTACGTGGATCAAAGCCTTCGCCTTTAAAGGCTGCTGCAATGACTAAGTGATCCATACTGCCGCGAGCTGAACCACCAGCAATTTTCACTTGACGTGGATTCTCTTTAAAGTCAGCAACAACTTGCTTCCAGCTTGTGTACTTTGAGTCACCAGCAACAACAATTGCGCCATAATCAGCAATGGTTGATGCAATAGGGGTTAAATCGCGGAATGACTGTGGAAAAATACCCGTTAGTGAACGAATCACGATAGGCGTTGAGTTAACCATCAACGTATCTTGTTGGCGTTCAGCCGTTTCAATCATGTGTGCAATTGCTTTACCGCCGCCGCCACCAGAAAGGTTTTGGAAAGAAACTTGTTTAACGAGGTCAGTTTTAAGTAATACATCACCAGTACCACGAGCGGTCATGTCCCAACCACCTCCAGCACCACCAGGGATAATAAAGTGAATTTTGTCCAGATCAGATGCAAATGCAGTACTTGATAAAGTCGCAATACTTGCAGCGATAATGGATGTTGTTACACGCTTTCTAAGTTGCTTTAGCATGGCTCACATTCCTTATGTTTTAGGCTGATATTTATTGTTAATAACTAACAGATTTTAATACCCAACGTTTTTATTACTACCTACGAAGGGGCAGATTTAACTTTAACATACGAGTTAAGTTACAGGAATGTTAATGTTAAGTTCACGGGGCCGCTAGCAAGAAGAAATAATGGGGATTAAAGGCTTTCAAGCCATTTTGTTCATAAAAATTACGATTGAATCTGTGATGAAAAACCCCTCAAGTTAGCAAAACAAAAAACTTATGCTTGAGTAGTTGTTAAAACTGTAGTTGATGGGATCAGGTTTTAACTGGGTTAGCCCTTTAATTATGCTATTTGAGCGTATGGATTAGGGGCATTGGCATTAACTGCTTTTATTATTAATATGAGCAGTGTTGGGAAAAGAAATATTTTTAACGATTGGAGGTTTAATCGCAATGGGATATGCAATTCAGCTACTATTTGTTAACAATTCTGTTAATGGGTTGCTTTCTTCGTACAGTGATTTCATTAATTATGGTTAAACTGAGAGCATCTAATGACCCCAAATTATGAGGTCACGTTGAATTGTTGATTTAATAAATTACGTTATCATGATACTGCTTGAGAATGGTCACCATATTATCCATAGTCTCTTTAGTTGGCGGGTTTACACCTTCAAGCGGATAATCAAAACCTAATGCTTCCCATTTGTGAGCACCCAACTTGTGATATGGAAGGAGTTCAATTTTCTCTATGTTACTCATCCCTTTTATGAATTCACCAAGCTCTCTTGCGGATTTCTCGTCATCAGTAAAGCCTGGAACGATGACATATCGGATCCATGTTTTTTGATCAATCTTTTGTAAGTAGCGAGCAAAATCGAGTACTCGCTTATTCGATACACCAGCCAGATCTTGATGGATGGAGTCGTCTAGTTGTTTTAAATCAAGCATAACTAAGTCGGTTGCGTCGAGTACCTCATCGATCACTTCAGAGTGTTTGCGTATATATCCGTTGGTATCTAGGCAAGTATGAATGCCTTCAGCCTGTGCAGCCCTAAAAAAATCACGTACAAACTCAGGTTGTAACATTGATTCGCCGCCAGAACACGTTACACCGCCGCCAGAAGCATTCATAAAGTGACGATAACTTTTCGCTTCACTAATGATCTCTTCTACAGAGACTTCTTTGCCATCATGTAGATCCCACGTATCGCGATTATGACAATATTGGCAGCGCATTAAACAGCCTTGAAGGAAAATGATGAAACGAATTCCAGGACCATCAACGGTTCCACATGACTCATACGAATGAATTCGACCTTTTACTGACATAACGACGTTGCTCCAATAGGGCTTTTATTATGAGTGTTATTTTATTACATATAGCCTGTTTAATGTAGATAAAAGGGAACTAAATTAGGTAATAATTTTTTAATATAGACTGCTAGGTCGTACTGAAATGTTGGGATAAAACCAGAATAACGCGTTACTTGTCATGTTTTATTTGCGTGAATGTTAAATTCATTAACATAACGCTCAATAATTATTAATAAATGCCGATAAACTGTGCGGCAAGGTGCACGACCTATGGATGGTCGTAAGAATAATAATTAGTCTCATAATAAAATGAGCCAAAACTATACTAATAACTACATGGCAAATGTTGTTCAAGGAGTTTTCATGCATGCAATTTTTCTTTCACAAAAACAGAAGCTTATCTTAGCCGTTATTTTATTGCTGATAGGGTTTATGGGTTTAGGTGGCTTTACTATGGTCAGCTTGAATCAGATCAATAATCAAACTACCAAAAGTTCAGAGTTAACCAGTTCAACGGCATCACTTAGATACACAGAGGCCTCATTACTCAAATTAGCCCTTAAAATGAGCAGTTTGATAGCAAATGACGTGAGCCAAGCACGTTCAGACTTAAAGAAAATTCAACAGTTGATACTATCGAGCGCTCCATTATTAAACAAAGTTGGACTCTCCAATGAATATGACTCTTTGAGCAGTAATTTGAATGTGTTCGAATCGGTATTTGAACCTTGGGTCGTTTTAAAAAGTGATATTGGATTTGATGTAAATAGTGGCAAGTTAGGTCTTTTGAAAAGCTTAGCAACGACGATCGAAAGCAAAATTAAAGAGACCGGTATGGTGACTTTAGATTCGGATTTTCAAAATATGGTCAAAATGCAACAAAACTACCTCTTAAACCCATCCGCTAACACTAAAAAATTGTTTAACCGTTCTATGTTTAGTTTCATTAATATCTCAAATAATTATGCGATGTTAGAGTTATACGAAAAAGAGATGGATGGGTATAAAAAGACGTTTGCCGTGATCAGCGAATCATTAGTACAGTTAAATCAACTTGAGCAATCTCTTTTCAAAGCACAAGACAACGCATTAGATGCGATTGATGCATTAGCCACCCGTTTAGATAACAAAGCGGTAGAGTACCAAACTCTTTCAAGTGAGACCGCCCAGAGTGCTAAAGTATCAGTGCTAATAGCTTGTCTACTATTAGCATTAATCACTGTATCGATATTTGTTGTATTAAGTTTAAATATTACCGCTGCTTTTTCAAAAATAACTAATATTTTAGAAGCAATGTCTGGTGGTGATCTGACCAAGAGGTTAGAGATTAGCGACAACGACAAAGATGAATTTAATCATTTAGCTCTAGCAGCCAATCAAACTTGCGAAAATTTGGGGCACTTGATTGATAAAGTGCAGCAGAGCAGTCAAGCACTATCAAACAATGCTGCAAAGTTAAACACGATTGTTGACGGAGTGGTTGATAGCCAGTCAGAAGTGATTAATCAAACTCATATTTTAGCGTCGGCGACAGAAGAGGTTAGTGCCACAGCGCAAGGGGTGTCTGATAATCTATCAATGGTTTCTGAGGTGAGTCAGCAAGCCAGTCAAGCGGCAGTGTTGGGTGAGTCCGTGATAGGCGGTGCGATTAAATCCATTGAAGAGATTGGAGAGATATTACGTTTAGCATCTAAGCATGTTAACGAACTAGAGTTAGCATCGAGTAAAATTGACTCAGTAATGGAGATCATTACAGGTGTTGCTGAACAGACGAATTTACTCGCACTTAATGCGGCGATTGAAGCGGCTAGGGCTGGCGATCAAGGTCGTGGTTTTGCAGTTGTCGCTGATGAAGTACGAAATTTAGCGGTGCGCACTGTAACTGCGGTTGAGGAGATTTCAGGAACGATTGATAGTATGAAAAGAGAGAGTGCTGAGGTGATTCAGTATATTAATCAAAGTGAACAGTCGATGATCAATGGTCAACAACAAGGGCATGAAGCGATGGATGCCATTAAAAATATCATTAAAAAATCAGATGAAGCGAATCAACAAACCATTATTATCTCTGATTCAATTAAAGAATTAGCATTAACCAGCCATTCAATGGCCGATAATATGGCGCAAATTTCTTCTGCAATGCAGTCTACAGATAGTAGTAATGAACAACTTCGAAGTAACAGTAAAGAGGTCGATGAACGTTCAAGTTTGCTTAATAATGATTGTAAGCGTTTTACCATCTAGCGAATGATAGATAATAAAAACCCTGCCATTGGCAGGGTTTCTGTTACTTATTCAATAAGTTATATTTTATCAGTAAAAGTACGTGCGATAACGTCTTTCTGCTGCTCTACGGTTAATGAGTTAAAGCGTACAGCATAACCAGAAACACGAATCGTTAACTGTGGGTAGTTCTCTGGGTGCTTAACAGCATCTTCAAGAGTTTCACGGTTAAGTACGTTCACGTTCAGGTGCTGACCACCTTCAATGTTCGCTTCGTGGTGGAAATAACCGTCCATCAAGCCTGCAAGGTTAGCACGTTGGTTATCCTCTGTTTTCCCAAGTGCATTTGGCACGATAGAGAAAGTGTAAGAGATACCATCTTGTGCATCAGCAAACGGCAGTTTACCAACAGAGGTAAGAGATGCTACTGCACCTTTTTCATCACGTCCGTGCATTGGGTTTGCGCCTGGAGCAAATGGTGCGCCTGCTTGACGTCCATCAGGAGTGTTCCTGTTTTCTTACCATAAACAACGTTAGATGTAATGGTCAGGATAGACTGCGTTGGAATCGCATCACGGTACATCTTAAGCTTACGGATTTTGCCCATGAAAGTTGAAACAAGTTCACATGCAATGTCATCAACACGTGCATCATTGTTACCAAATTTAGGGTAGTCACCTTCGATATCAAAATCGGTAGCAATGCCGTTTTCGTCACGAATTGGTTTAACCGTCGCAAATTTAATTGCAGACAGTGAGCCAGCAGCAACAGACAGACCAGCAATACCACAAGCCATTGTACGACGAACATCACGGTCGTGAAGTGCCATTAGCGAGGCTTCGTAGCTGTACTTATCGTGCATGAAGTGGATAGAGTTTAGTGCTGTCACGTACTGTTTTGCTAACCAGTCCATGAAGTGATCAAGACGACCCATTACTTTATCGTAATCAAGAACTTCATCCGTCATTGGTGCTTCTTTAGGACCAATTTGAACTTTCAGCTTTTCATCAATGCCGCCATTGATTGCGTAAAGCATTGTTTTCGCAAGGTTAGCACGGGCACCGAAGAACTGCATGTGTTTACCAATGATCATTGGAGAAACACAACAAGCGATTGCGTAATCATCAGATGCGAAATCAGGACGCATTAGGTCATCATTCTCATACTGGATTGAAGAAGTATCAATGGATACTTTTGCACAGAAACGCTTAAAGCCATCAGGAAGTTGCTCAGACCAAAGCACAGTAATGTTTGGCTCTGGAGAAGGTCCCATTGTGTACAGGCTGTTTAGGAAACGGAAGTTTGAACGTGTAACAAGTGTACGTCCATCAAGTCCCATACCACCCATTGATTCTGTTGCCCAAATTGGGTCACCAGAGAACAACTCATCATATTCAGGAGTACGTAGGAAACGAACCATACGCAGTTTCATGACGAAGTGGTCAATCATCTCTTGAGCTTGAACTTCAGTGATAACGCCAGCTGCAATGTCACGCTCGATGTAGATATCAAGGAAAGTCGAAGTACGACCTAAAGACATTGCTGCGCCATTCTGTGATTTAACAGCAGCAAGGTAGCCGAAGTAAGTCCACTGAATGGCTTCTTGAGCATTGGTTGCTGATAAAGAGATATCGTAGCCGTAAGATGCAGCCATCTCTTTGATTTGACCTAGAGCACGATGCTGCTCTGCAATTTCTTCACGAAGTTGCATTGTCATTTGTAAATCTTCACCGTTTTCGAAACGATCTTGAAGAGAGACAAATTGTGCATATTTATCTTTGATTAGGAAATCGATGCCGTAAAGAGCAACACGACGGTAATCACCAATGATACGACCACGGCCATATGCATCAGGAAGACCTGTCAAGATACCAGACTTACGACATTTCATAATATCAGAAGTGTAGATATCGAAAACACCTTGGTTATGTGTTTTACGAAACTTTGAATAGAATTCTGAAATGGTAGGATCTAGTTCGCGATCATACGCTTTGCAAGAACCTTCAACCATGCGAATACCACCATTAGGGATGATAGCACGCTTCAGTGGTGCGTCAGTTTGAAGACCAACGATAGTTTCTAAATCTTTGTTGATGTAACCGGCTTTGTGAGACGTAATTGTAGAGATGATATCAGTATCAAAATCTAGAGGTGCTTTAGTCGCATTCTCAGTTTTGATTCCTTCCATCACGTTGTCCCACAGCTGTGCTGTCGCTGGAGTAGCCTCAGATTCAAGAAAAGCTTCATCACCTTCATAAGGAGTGTAGTTTTTCTGAATGAAGTCACGAACGTTTACTTCAGTCTGCCATTCGCCTTCTGCGAAACTTTTCCAAGCATTAGCATTATGCTCTGCCATGTTATACCTACCTTTTTAGTAGAAAAAAAACGTACTGCGAGCTAACGGTTAAGCATGCTAGCTCCCGTCTGGGAAACAGTACCACGTAACAATAATAATATAGATAACTAAGCCGATGAATTTAAATGTCTTAACTATTTATATTACTACTAAATGTTTCTTAGTAATGAGGCAGTGTATCTCTACACTGCCCTATTGATTAAAGCAGTGCTGGAATACCGTATTGGCCTTCCAACATACCAACCGCTAACATCGCGATTAGACAGATAACAAATGCCCCTACAGGGATAACAACTTTATCGACAAACGAAAGACGCGCAGCACGCTCTTTATCGCCAATTAAACCATTATTATCCAAGAACATCGTTAGAGCCCATGCTAAAACTGGGTTGGTTACGATGGCAGCAAAAATACAGATACCAGCAGCTTGTGAATCTTTTGTTTCACGAACCATTTGCATACCCGCTTCAAGTAGTGGCAGTGATACACCTACTAATAGAGCAACACGCATCACTGGTGGCCATACTGCCACATCCATTGGGAAACCAAGGATAGCAATAATAATACATAGCGAACCTAGTAAAATGGCACCTGCAGGGATAGGGCGTTTAGCAATGGCCGCTGGAATCATATAGGTCCCCCACGAAGAGGTAATGTTACCGCCACCAACAGCTGTACCAACAATTTGACGTATTGAACAGGTTGTCATCGTATCATCAACATCCATAAGTACTTTCTCAGCACCTTTAGGGTAGTTCAGTTCTTGGAAGATGCGGTGACCTAAGAAATCAGGAGACCACATTGCGACTGCAAGAATGGCAAATGGTAAAGAAGCTATGAAGTGCTCAAAGTTCGGTAAACCTAGCATCCATCCTTCAGTGGTTGAACCCCACCAGTAGAATGGATTTAGGTTTGGTAAGCCCATTTCAGTTTCGAACTTAATATCAAAACCAGCGCCAAGAACCAGTGCAATTGCTAGACCAGTAAATGCACAGACTGGAATCGCTAACCAGCGTTTGTTAATTTTTGCTAAATAGGCGTAGATACCGATGGTAACACCAAGAACGATCAAACCAACATAACCCATGCTACCAGAAGTAACATCAGCAGATTGCAGACCTACAGCCCATGCTTGAATTGAGCTGATTTGACTGATGGTTCCAGTCAAGCCTAAAAATATCAATAAGCCGCCAGCAGTCCCTTTAGAGGTGAGGTTAACGAGTTTCGACCCCCCTTTTAGGTAACTCAAGATTAGACCAAATACGCCAATCAAGATAGCAAGAGCAAGAGGATGAGCACCGGCCAAGGCAATGGTTCCGATTAAAGGAATCATTGGTCCGTGGTTTCCGGCAAGGTTGGCTCTTGGGTTAATAAATCCTGAAGCTATGACACAAAAAAGAAGTGCTGGAATAAGCATTTCGACTCGAGCGACTTCAATTGCAAACTCTTTTCCTAAATTTACGTGATCCCATGCTGCCGTTAATCCATCGGCCCATGACATCATTACCGCAGAGTACATCGCGATAATCCCGATCGTGCCCGCCAGTGCAGGAACCAGATCTTCCCACTCAAAACGGAAATCACGTCCTGGTAGATTAAGTTTCCAACGACGTGGTTTCATTATCTTCAATTCGTTATCCAGATAATCTGAACGCGTTGAAAATTCTGAAGCAGGGCGATGTAACTCGCTATAACTTTGTTCGTTCTGCTCTTTCCCTATAGACATAGGAACCTCATATAAATTTATTTTAAAGTTTGTGACTATTTTTTATAGGAGTTGAGTTTAGCATATCAAATTTCTGTCGTTGATTGATCTTGATCACTTAATCTCAGCTTATGAAATAAAAATACAGAAAAATATGGAGTTGAGCAGATAGGGAAAAATGCTTGAAATCATTAAAACTATAAAATTCATGAAAATTAACAGCTTAACGATAAAAAAGAGGCACTTTATGCAAGGCATTGTTTTCAATGAAAAAGAGAAAAGTTAAGACGTGGGGAATATTATTTTGTAATTTTATTACAGTTATATGGTGTAATAATTTGGTTAAAGATCAGGCGAAAGCGAGTGTGATAGAGTGATATATGTACGTTATTGAGTAAAATATTGTTAAGGCGATGTTGTTGCAATGATTGTCTGGAAATGAATAACTATTTTAAGTTAAAATGATTAAACGCCACATTGCGAGTCTTGCGTAAATAGATACTTATAAATGATGAATAAAATGTCTTGGTAAGGGACTTGCATTAGGTTAATAAATTGTTGCAGTGGTTATTTTAGAGTGTTAACGTCTAGAAATAGTCACAAAAACAAAATATCAGCTCAAAGTACGTTAAAGGGAGAGAGCGCATGCAAGATTCATTCGCGCTAGAAATAAAAGATCTACATAAACACTTTGGTCAAAATGAAGTACTTAAAGGGATCTCTCTTTCAGCTAACAAAGGTGATGTGATCTCAATTATAGGCTCGTCGGGGTCTGGTAAAAGCACTTTTTTACGTTGTATTA
>JAESQY010000181.1 GCA_016764915.1 Aliivibrio sp.
ATAGATATTGTAAGTTTTGGTATACTACCTGCAATTTTACTTTTAAGCTATGGAAATTAGGCTGATTCACTCGCAGGTAACGCACCGGCATAACCGCTAAGGATCTTGTTCTTAAGTTACTGATGCCACGCGAAGCTAAACACCTCGTCATCACTGGCCATGTAATCGACACCGTTAACAGTGACAATGTAAAGGCTTTCGTTTACCCTTGTGAAACGCATTATTAATACCTCAATTACTCGTAGTGATTATCTATTGTTAATGCTAGGTCTATCGTTGGTTCCCGCCTTCGATAGCCCGCTCCAAACTACTGCTGGTTAAGCTATGCCAGCGCCCAACTTGGCCAACTCCCACCGCTTCTTTGCTCTCATAACCGTAGACGGATTACAACCTAGTGCCGCTGCAGTCTTGCGTACTGACACGCCATTAGATAGCTGTTCAATGATAGAGTGGTACATGTTATTTAGTTCCCGTGTTGGCTGCTGCTTGCTCTTGTTCGGCCTTAAGTAACCGGTAAGCACTGGCTCTACTAATCCCCAGACGTGTAACTATCTGAGGCATCTTAAGCCCTTCATCAAGTAACGCCATGATGCTATCGTCACCGGCACTGGCACGTGGTCTACCAAATGGTTTACCCTTGGCTTTAGCTGCAGCTATACCTTCCATCTGACGCTCTTTAATCATGCCACGTTCCATTTCAGCGACACTGGCTAGAATACTCAAGACACCGCGCTGTGCTGCAGACATATCACCATAGAACTCAAGGCCTTCTTTGTGGAACTTAACACCAACACCACGACTAGTAAGCTCCTCGACAAGCTTCACAGCATCACCGGCACCAGAACGACATACGCGGTCTAAGCTGTGGATGTGAAGGGTGTCGCCAGTGCGTAAGTAGTCTAGTGCTGCTATCAGTTCTGGCCTGTCGATAGTCTTGGCTGATACCTTCTCGCTAAAGATTCTATCAAGTGCCACACCTGCCAACTGGCGGTCTAAGTTCTGGCCTACGGTAGACACACGGATATAACCAACCTGCTGGCCTATTGGGTGCGCTGCTGTCTCATTGATTGGTGCTGTTGTTGTCGTTGGTTTACTCATTGGTACGTGCTCCGGAGCGGTTGTTGGTGCCGCTGTTGTTGCCATTGTTGGCATTGGTTTAGGTTGTTGGGTAACTGCTGCTACCGTTGGAGCTGGCGATGATACCACGGCTGTCTCAGGTTCTAGCTGGCGTATGCTTTCCAAGACAAGACCGATTAGCTTGGCCGTCTTAGCTTTGTTATTCCAAGTTAGTTGGCGCAGGTCATAGGTAAGTTTGTCGATAGCTGGTAGCTGTCCCAGTGCTTCATTCAGTCGTGTTAGGGCAACCAATGCGGCTCTGGCGTTGTAGCTCTCTGCGATGATCTCAGTAAGCCCAGACACTAAGCTGTCGTTATCCGCGGCTGCCTCTGCTGCTGTTCGTGGTGTGATAATTACGTCTAGTTCTACTTCAGCCTCAACCGCTGGCTCTACGTCTGCAACCGTTGGCGCTGCTACTGGTACCGCTTGCACTGGTTTAACTACTGGTGCTGACTCATCCAATGTAATAGACGCATACTTATGGCCGTCTAGGTTAACGGTCAGACCTTCAAGGTTTAAGCAACCAATGAGGAACGCCACACGGTCGTGAGTAGGATTGTAAGCGTTACACATAGTAACCTCATCACATGTCGTTAGTACGTCCTTGTGCTGGCAGAACTCAGCCATGCGTTTAACCGCTACTCGCAGGTCTTGACGCTTCGACGCCTTACCAGCAGTGCTAATCTCACAATGCTTGAATGTCGCTAGTAGTGTACGTGCTCGGCCTAGTAGCATTGGGTTAATCGTATTCATATGGTGATACCTCATTAAGTTTATCATATCGGGTTAAAGCGTCTCAGAATGTCTAAGGCCTAATCACAATTGCAGTCTCACAACTTAAAGTCAACCTTTTGAGACTAGATAATCAGATTAAATGCGACAGTGTCAGAATGTATACTATTGAGACAGTCTATCCGATCACTTTCTGATCATCACATAAGACATGATTAATTCCGCATATAGTACCCAAGTAGGCAGCACCACCCAGACAGCCCTAGTAAGTACTGGGATCACATACCCAGACCAAGGCCACCACGACCAACCAATGACTGACACACGCCTTCACTGGCTGCAGGTCTTAGGTAGTAAGGCATAGGCGTCTATAGCTACCTATCGCTGTATTGATAGCCCTACTCACTGCCCTATTGATGCGTCTATTGATACCCGTTAAGGCATTGGTGTGTCTATGTGTAGGCCATTGAATAGACTAGGTAATGATGATGCTTAGTTATGTTGATTCCATTACATATAAGAAAAGAATGATGATGCCTAACTCTTTGAAAGGAAAGGGTAAAGTCTAGGGGGTACTGGGGGGTATTTCTGCCAGCCTATATATACTATAAGCAACACGAATTTTTATCTTATTTTCAAAATAGGAACCAGTAGCTAACCCATATCCAGCCGCAGATTAACCCACGATTAACTGCAGACAAGCGCACACATGGTAGAACTCAAGCCTTATCAGGGAACTAAGCTGATACAATGGAGCCATAAGCATATATAAACCCAATAGCTAACCAATGAGCACTAAGCATGTCATCGAATGAAAGTAAGCAGAACAATGAAACCGCAGCAGACAGCACAGTATCAAGTCGAGTAAAGGCTGTCTTGAACCATCTAAACACACGGCCATACTTGTCTTTGTACCTAACCATTGCAGTGGTTCTAGACGTAGCTTGGCTGCATTACGTTAATTACTTTTCATCCGTCTGGACTTACTTCGAGTATGAGCCAGTTAATGCGTATAGTATTTTAGCTATGGGTGTTATTGCGATTGTTCTACTAGTGAAGGGTGTCGATAAATAGACAGGCCTAACCACAGATAGAACTCCAGACTTAGCAGGGAAACTATGCCGTCTAAAACCATGCGTCTGCGTGAATTCTAGCTCCCGATAGCACACGCTTTCATTCTAATTTCACGTAGCGCACCGATTTAACCATTTGCTCTAATAAGCATCTGTAGTCTAGTGACCCCTCATTCGTCGAATTATTTAGTTTCTAACTGATATCAATTTAAGCTTGGGCGAAGTCTCGAAATTAGATTGCCTAGTATAAACGTTTCTGATGTTTCCACGTAGTTCCCATATAAATTACAATTAAATCTATGTAAACCACTGATGTTATAGATGTTATAGATGTTATAGTATGGAATGGCTGATGACGTATGTTCACGTTAAGCATAGCCTAAAATGCCAAACGTTAAGCACATGGAGCGCGTCCATTCTTAGACAATAGCCTTTCATGCAGTTAGGTTAACAGGCCTTCCTTATTCTATAACTTTAAACCGTTTTTATATGAGTATTCTATGCACAAAATATTATTATTTATAACTCCGTTTTCCTCACTAGCATTTGCGAACGAGGTTGAAGAAAAGAAACAGGAGACTTTAACCACAGATCAATTAGCTATTGCGATAAAACCTATAAAAGATGAATTAGACTCGATATCAAAAAAGTACACCTTACTTGAGCAAGAAATAACGTCTACGCTATCAGCCGCTTCATCAACCATATCTAAAATACATCAAAGTAATATAGATTTTTCAGGTGAATTAAAAAAGCAAAAAAAGGCATTATCCTCACTTGAATCCCGTGATGTAGACCTCTCTTTAAGTATGCAAAGAGATGTGTATCCAATATGGGTAAACTTTTTTGCAGTTTTTATCAGTATCGCGGGGTCTGTTGGGGTATCGGTATGGGTTACAAGGGAAGTGCTGACTAAGACCTTAAGGAGTGAAAGCCAAACCCAAATTACAGCATTGGAAACAAATTTAAAAGCACAAATTGACTTGCAAAAAGACTCAAATAAACAAAGTCATCAGCAGAGTCGTGAACAGATAGCGTCTCAAGTAACTCAACATTTAGCACAACTAAAAACTCAATCCGATCTGGCGTTAAATGAACACAAAGAACATCATAGATTATCGATTGAGAAGTTTAGACAGTTCTGGATAAACGACTTTCGAGACAATTTAACTGAATACGTTAAAGTTGTATTAACGTTATGCCACTTCCACAGAACCGAAAAAGCCTTCTTCAACGCTTATTCTGATATATCAGAAGCGCAATCTAAACTATTTGATTTTAAAGACAAATACGATTTTGAAACTATTAATCGAAAAACATCGGCAGAAAGGCTTGAGCATCGTGATTCAAAGGCAAGCGATAAATTATATATCCTATTACAAAATAATATGAATAAGACTGTTGAGCGATTTGAGGCATACAAAAATCAATTAATCAAACTTCAAATCCTAAAGACAGAGTGCTTAGTCACCCACACGAAGCTTTCTCTCATGTTCAAACCAGATATAGCCTTTGAAGAAGCTGATTTCGAGGTAAGAAATGGCTTAAATAAAATCAATAAACTCACCTCAGCGAAGAAAGAAGGCAGACTCCAAGACCATGATATAGAGAAAATTGAAGAAC
>JAESQY010000182.1 GCA_016764915.1 Aliivibrio sp.
ATGGTAGCGCTACCCATACTGACGTGATGAAAACTCAAGGTTTGAAACAAGCACTTAATAAGTATGGTTTTGATGCCGCTTTTGGTGGCGCACGTCGTGATGAAGAGAAATCTCGAGCCAAAGAGCGTGTTTACTCTTTTCGTGACAAGCATCATCGTTGGGATCCTAAAAATCAGCGTCCAGAATTATGGAATATCTATAACGGTAAAGTGAACAAAGGTGAGAGCATTCGTGTGTTCCCGCTCTCTAACTGGACTGAACTGGATATTTGGCAATATATCTACCTTGAAAGTATCGAGGTCCCTCAATTATATTTCTCTAAACGGCGTCCTGTGGTTAAGCGTGATGGTGTGTTGATCATGGTTGATGATGAGCGCATGAAACTGAAAGAGGGTGAAGTAATAGAAGAGAAGATGGTTCGCTTCCGTACTTTGGGTTGTTATCCGTTAACGGGTGCGGTGGAATCGCAAGCGACAACACTACCAGAAGTGATTCAAGAGATGTTATTGACCACCACGTCAGAGCGCCAAGGTCGTACTATTGATCATGACTCTTCAGGTTCGATGGAGAAGAAAAAGCGAGAAGGGTATTTCTAGGCGGAGCCTAGAAATAAAGTACGCCTTCGGCGCAAAGTAGAACTAATTAAAGGAATTAACATGTCACACAGTTCTGAACTTATTGCTCAAGATATTGAAGCTTATTTAAAAGTGCATGAAAACAAAGACCTGCTGCGTTTCCTGACCTGCGGCAACGTAGATGATGGTAAATCAACCTTGATTGGTCGACTGCTGTTTGACAGTAAGTTGATTTATGAAGATCAAATGGCGGCGATTAAAAAAGATTCGAAAAAATTCAATAGCACCAATGAAGATTTTGATTTGTCGTTATTGGTGGATGGTCTTCAATCAGAGCGAGAGCAGGGTATCACTATCGATGTGGCTTATCGCTACTTCTCAACCGACAAACGTAAATTCATCATTGCGGATACTCCAGGACATGAACAGTATACTCGCAATATGGTAACGGGTGCTTCGACTTGTGATCTTGCCATTGTTATCGTTGATGCGCGTTATGGCATTCAAACCCAGACTCGTCGTCACAGTTATATTTGCAGTTTACTCGGCATCAAACACATTATTGTGGCTATCAATAAAATGGATCTGATGGAGTATAGCCAAGAGATCTATCAGAAGATCAAAGCCGATTACCGAGAAATGGCGAAAGCGTTCAATATCGATGATATTCGCTTTGTGCCGATCTCAGCGCTTAAAGGCGATAATGTCGTCAATCCGAGCGAAGAGATGGATTGGTATCCTGGTGCAACATTGATGAAGTTGCTGGAAACCGTCAAAATCATACAAGATAACAATCTTACAAATATGCGTTTTCCTGTGCAGTATGTGAATCGTCCTAATCTAGATTTCCGCGGTTTCTGCGGCACACTAGCATCGGGTATTGTGCAAGTCGGTGATGAAGTGACCGCCTTGCCATCAGGTAAGTCGTCTAAAATAAAATCCATCTACACGTTTGATGGTGATCTAAACACCGCCCAACCTGGTCAAGCGATCACCTTAACGCTTGAAGATGAGATTGACGTCTCTCGAGGGGATATGTTGGTTCACACCGGCTCTGAGCATCAAGTGACAAACAAGCTTAATGCTCATGTTGTCTGGATGGATGAGAACCCACTGCGTACCAATAAAGAGTACATTTTCAAATTCTCATCCAAATCGTGCACAGGCAAGGTGAGCAAAATTGTCCATAAAGTGGATGTGAATACCTTAAAGAAACATGCCGAAAATAGTGAGTTACTTGAGTTAAATGAGATAGCACTTACCTCTGTTCGACTGACGGACAAAGTGGCCGTAGACCCGTATCAATTGCTGCCTAGAACGGGCTCGTTCATCGTAATTGACCGCCATACTAATGTAACGGTGGGTGCAGGTGTGGTTACTGACATCTCAAGCTCTGAAAACAATCAAGCCAAAGTATACTCAGAGTCTGAAAAAGATCTTAATGCCTATGTCAGAAAGCACTTCCCGGAGTGGGGGTGCGCTGAAGTGTAGGTTCTTGGTATTGTTGTGGCATAGTGATTTTGGCTGCAACAATACCGTCACTGATTGATAACTGCGCAACCAAGCTCAAATGGTTAACCTGAGGTTCACCATTTTAGTTATTTCCCCAAACTATTTTACTCGGTCGATACAATTACATTTTTAATCAAAACTCAGGTTTGTATATTGTATGTTTAAACTTAAGTGATGAATAAGTTTTAAATGCGTTAAAAGCAATCAAACAGTAAAACAGAAGTTCGATCGTCTCTTCAGAAATGTTTTTAACATCCCGAATATAAAAATCACCCATCACAATTTTCCAAAAATCACTCATGCCATAAAGTCGTGAAAAAACGATCAGTAAAACAGTAGAACAGACAAGAACTTGCATAGAAGGAATACGCAATAATTGAGTTAGACTGTTCATTACACGACCATTATAAACAGCGGAGGTGACAGAAATAAACGTCACAATCAAGGCTGGATACACCCAAAATCCGTGACTGATTTGGTCAAAAAAACCATCAGACTCGCGAATTATCAATACAGTAAAAAAGCCAAAAACCAAAATAGAAGCACTTTTTAGTGATGCTACTGAAATAAGGCGATAAAAACTAACAGTAGTAATAATTAACATTAACAATTGCGTTATTTCAATTACAGACGCCTCACCAACATTATTCCCAAGAAATATATAATCAACGCGGCGTGATATAATGACTAAAAAACTTATAGCAATGGTTGAAAATATATTAATTAGCGTTCGAAGAAATACGATTCTAGTTAATGTGCTTGTTTCTGTTGTTAATATTTTATTTTGTTCTACATTTAGTAAGTCTGACATAATTGCCTCAGAATAAAACATCCATGTAAATTAAAATTAATCGTTCATTTCATTGCGGTGATCATCATCTACTGCTTGAACTTTCTATAGATCAGAACCTGAAAGAGTTCATTTAATATTGACACTTGGAACCGTAACCGTCTACTTACCCAATTAATTGAATGAAGTACGGAATGATAAGTGCATTCGCTAAATCGATAAAGAAAGCACAGACTAAAGGCACAATAATAAAGGCTTGATGTGAATTCCCGTATTTTTGCGCAACGGCAGACATATTGGCCATCGCCGTTGGGGTCGATCCCAGTGATATCCCTCCGAATCCGGCGCAAACTACGGCGGCATCATAGGTTTTTCCCATGAGTGGAAAAACAATAAATACCGTGACACATACTGCAACAATAAACTGGGCGGTTAAAATGATGAATATAGGTCCAGCCAGATCAATAAACGTCCACAGTTGCATGCTCATTAACGACATCGCTAAAAATGCACCCAGTGCTAAGTCAGCGATAAGGGCAATAGCCGGTTTTCGAGCGGGCCAGCGGGTTCCTGTTATTCTTGGATAAGAAGCAGGTATTAGGTTTGAAATGAGGATACCAGCGAATAAACAGCTTACAAATAACGGTAACTGCAAACCGAAATGGCTCACAACTTCATTTAATATCGCACCAAGAATAATACATACGTGGATAGCAAGCATAGCATCAAGAAAATCATAGGCATTGATGCTCGGTTGGGGTTTGTTACTTTGAGTGCCGACATCCATTTGCTCATTGCTACTGGCTTGTAACTTGTGTTTATTGATAAGATATTTAGCAATTGGACCACCCATAATACTGGCTAAAATCAAACCAAAAGTGGCGCTTGCCATACCAATTTCCATTGCGGTGTCCAAATCAAAGGCTTCACCAATTTTAGGCGCCCAAGCGATTGCGGTGCCGTGTCCTCCAATCAATGATACTGAACCACTAAGCAGACCAAATACGGGTGGTTGATCAAGCGCAATAGCAATACCGATCCCGGTTAGGTTTTGTATTAACATGTAGCCGATGGTGATACAGAGTAAGATGATAAGTGGTTTGCCACCTTTAAACAGGTCGGAGATACTCGCATTAATGCCAATGGTGGTGAAAAAATAAACCAACAAAAGGTCTCTGGTTGCTAAATCAAATGAGATGTCTATATCAGTCAAAGCGTGCAAAATTGCAAAAGAGATCGAGACCAAAATACCACCAGACACAGGTTCTGGAATGCTGAACTCTTTTAATAAACGGATTGCAGACGTTAATCTTCGGCCTAAAAATAGAACAATGATGCCAAGTGTCACGGCCAGAAAAGATTCGATGTGAAACACACCGTCTATGTAATTCATATTGCCTCCGAAGTTAACATGGGTGTTGATTGAAACAGTTCAGACAACTGCGGGTCACTGCGTATTTCATCATAGCCATGTTGGATGAGTTTCTCGACCTGTTGGGGCTTCAATGTGAAGTCTGTTGGGATGTTGTTCATATCATCGCTTTCATGTGCCGTATTAAGGTTAATGTCAATGAAGTAGGCCTCTCTTTTTGAAGACGCATTTCGCCACTCATTTAACTCTTTGACCACAAGCGATTTTACCAGATCATTATATCGATGAATTTGAATATCAGTGATGGCGCCGAGTGTACTTTGGGCACTAGGAGTACTCTTTTTTATATCGATGTTCCAGTCAGGGTTGGTTGATGCATCCACAGAGATAACAATCACAGTATCGATATTGTCATTAAGGTTTTGAAAACGACTCTCTTGGCTTTTTACTAAGTCATAAACAGCCAGTAAACCGAGGTTGTCAGAGATGCCGCCATCAACTAAATGAACATAAGGTCGCTTATCTTTGTTGCTGTAACTGACTAATCCATCACGAGTTGAATCTAGATAGATAGGGTTTTTTGCGTTAGATATGGAAGTGAATGAATTATCGCACTGCGAATAATTTTGTAACACAACCGGTTCAAAAATGATGGGAACTGCAGATGATGCAGCAACGGCATTTGCAATTGAATAATCATTAACGTCAGAACAAATCAGGTCAAAATATTCCTGCAAGAAAGAGAAACGGACGCCTCCTCCTAAATCAGTACTATTAATAATGATCCTTGGTGAGGCGTCATGCATATCATTGAACGTCGCATCCTTAAAAAGTGCCTGATTATAGAAATTAACAGCGGCAGCTGTCCTACTATCTTTTGAAAACCAGAATGTAGGACTAAGTGCAATATCCAGTAGGCTTCCTGATACGTCTCGATATAGGAAGTCATCTTCATATTGATTGAAAATTTCCTCGTTATACAATCCATAATAGGCAGCGGTAAAGCTACCACCAGAGACTGAGCTAATCGTGGTTATTTGGTCCAGTAATCGATAATCTCCGTCTTTATCTGAGAACTCAATATCTCGCATTCCTTTAAGAACACCATAAGAGAGTGCAGCAGCGCGAGTTCCGCCTCCGGAAAAGCTGACAAGAACGGCAACATTGTGTTGCTTTAAGTTTTGAGCTGTGACTTCAAGTGAATAGGCACCTTGTTGGGGGGCGGTATTCGCTGTGTTTGTGATTTTTGTCGTTGCGCTACAGCCGGTAAGTCCGGCTATAACCACACTGAGCGATAACAAGCTACGGAGTGACATTCCAATCGCCCCCAAGTGATTTATAAAGAGCTACGGAAACTTGTGCGGTCTGAAGCTTAGAGGCAACTTGTCTGTCTTGAATCATTCGCTGATAGCGTTGTGCGTCGAGAACGGCTAAGTAATCGATAAGACCAGCACGGTACAGTGATTTGGCTTTATTCACCGCTATTTCAGTGGCAGTAAATGCCGAATCAATCTGCTTCTGGTTTTCTTGGCTTCGCCCATAGGTAAACAGCGTTGTATCCACTTCTGAAATTGCTGAATCCACGGAGTGCTGATAACTTAAAGCAGCGGCTTCGAAATTCGCCTGATTAATTTTTATCATCTCTTCTGCTCGGCCGCCATCAAAGACATTCCAAGAGATGCCAACGCCACCAGCCCATCCAAACGAATCACTACTGAACAAGTCATCAAAGCTACTTGCAGAGAAGCCAGGGGCACCCGTTAGGAAGAATTTAGGGTATTGGTTGACAACACTCACCGCGAGCTCTTCATTAATGGCTGCCATTTCTCGTTCAGCCAAGCGGATATCTGGTCGACGCTTAAGTAAATCAGAAGGTAAACCGACAGGAATAATGTCTTGCAAGATTGGCAGTTGTTGAGCGTTGGCTAATCTTATGTCAACTGCGGATAATGGCTCTCCGAGCAGCAGGGCCAGACGGTATTTATGAACCTGTTGTGCATTCTCTAACTGTGGAATGAGGGATTCAGTAATGGCTAACGCCGCTTTGGCCTGCGCATAATCAAGCTCTGATCCGTAACCGCTACGAACGACTTTCTCTACTAAAGCAACGGTTTCACGCTGGTCTTCAATATTTTCTAGTGCAAGCTGGGTGCGCTCTTGAGCACCTAAATATTGAAGGTAGTTGTGAATCAGATCCGCAGTAATGAGTGTGTTTAATCCTTCTCGCATTATTTCTGCTTGTTCTACCCGAATTTGAGCGGCATTGCTCTGACGGTCCAATCGACCAAACAAGTCAAGCTCCCACGCGATACTTGCCCCAACAAAACCGCCACTGTGTTGATTGTCCATTAAGGTAACTTCACTTGGAAGTGCAGGGTTGATAGCCGGGATTGACATCGGGCTCACCAACGGGCCTGCTAACGAATCGTTCTGGCTGATTTGATAATTGTAATAACCAGCACCGACATTAACAGTGGGCACTTTAAATGATTCAACAATGCTCTGGTATGAGTTCGCCATTGAAATACGTTTTGAGGCTACTTTGAGTGGTATGTTCTGTTGCTGAACATCGAGTACCATTTGGTTCAATGTCTGGTCATTAAATTGCTGCCACCACATCTCATTATCATTAAGCGCTTGTTCATTAGCAAAAAGGTAAGTATTTGCTAATGAAACGGTCGGTTCTTGGTAATCTGGCCCTACTGCGCAGCCAGAAAGAAAGACAGCGAGTGCGATAGGGGTTAATTTTTTGAAGAATAAAGTGGTCATAATTAGTCCTATATATACTCATGATGAATGGGCAAAGAGCAATCCGCGTTTTTCGCATCTATTGGAAGGTCTTTGTTGGTTAGTTTATAAAGTGCTGGCATCACCAATAGAGACAACACCGTTGCCGCAGCGAGACCGCCAATAATCGTTGCTGCCATTTGGTCGAATAGAAGATCACTCATTAATGGCAACATACCTAGAGCCGTCGTTAATGCCCCCATCGAAGTCGCCATGGTTCTATTGATTGTGGCTTCTTTAATCGCATCCGAAAGAGCAAGACCTTTTTGACGTTCAAGTTCAATTTGATCCATAAGTACTATTCCGTTTTTAATGATCATGCCAGTTAAGGTGACGGCTCCAATTAAGGCCATAAATCCAAATGGTTTATCGAAAGCAAGCAGAGCAAAGGCCGCGCCAGTGGTAGCCAGTGGTAGCGTCAGCAAAATCAGAATAGGCTGTTTAAGGCTATTAAACATGGCAACCAAGATAATCACCATTATCAACATCGCTTTAGGTAGCTGTTTCAAGATGTCATTCACCGCTTTTTGCTCATCGTAATATTCACCTCCCCATTCCATAGCGTAACCAGCAGGAAGCGGAATGGCTTCAATTTGCTCCAAGATGCTATCTCGCACTCGGGCGGGTGTTGTATCACGGCTAATCCCTGCTTGCGCGGTGATTGTTTTCATGCGGTCACGGCGCCAGACCATGCTCTCTTCTGTTTTAAGTTCAAAACCGTCCACCACTTGGCCTAGCGGCACCGAATGCATACCTATTAATGACTTGATTGGTAAGGTTTCCAGAGACTCCATGGTTTGATTTGTGCCTCGTAATTGAATTGTAATTAATTCGTCATTGAGGTTCATTTTTCCAAGGGGAACACCATCAGATGCACGCTTTAGGGCAAAGGCAATATCAGCACGATTAATACCCGCTTTGCGCGCTTTATCTTGGTTGATAATCGGCACCAATGCTTTACTTTGTTGACGCCAATCATCGCGCACATAACGTGTATCTGGGTTTGCCTTCATGATGTTTTTAGCTTGATCCGATAAGCGGTGCAGAACGATTGGGTCTGGACCAGAAAATCGAGCTTCAACAGCGTATTTATCAGACGTTGCAAGTTTTAGCGCTCTAAAACGAGGCTCCGCGTTCGGAAACTGAGCGGCTAACCAGTGATCTCCCCGTTTAACCAAAGCATCGATTACGTGGTAATCAGTGGTGTTGACCAATATTTGCCCATAAGCGGAATCGAATGGATCTGGTTCAACCGTTACCGAGAAACGTGGGACACTTGCACCAACGGCGGTCGAAATAGTGGTAACTTCAGGTTGTTCAAGCAGCCATGTTTCAATTTTTTTCATGTCAGCGGATGTTTGCTCAATCTTGGCGCCATTTGGTAACCAGTAATCAAGGAATATAATTGGGCGATCCGATTGTGGTAGGAAATTAACCGAAACATAGGGCACGGCAACGGCAGTGACCAGTATAAGCGGCACAATGCTGACTAATGTTTTTATCGGATGGTCAACGGTCCAGAAAATCAGACGTTTAAATAAACTTGGTTTAGTTTCCTCTTTAATAGGGCTCGGTTTTAAGAACAACCAGCAAAACAATACCGTGACTGTCATTGCAACAAACCATGACAGTAATAACGAGGCGGCAACAATGTAAAACACAGAACTTGCAAATTCTGAGGCATCTGTTTTCGAGAAAATAACCGGGCTTGCACCCATAACAGCGATTACGGTTGCGCCGAGGAGTGGCACGCCAGTCTCTTTAACCGAAGCGATAGCGGCAGCAGTGCGATCGATGCCTTTACTCATTTTTGATGACATCATGTCGGTGATCACAATGGCATTATCAACCAACATACCTAATGCAAGAATGAAGGTACCCAGAGAGACTCGGTGAAGATCAATTTCATTCAAATTCATATAAATAAGAGTGAGTAATATGGTAAGCAGCAAGCTACAACCCACAATAGTGGCACTTCTAAAACCCATGAAGACTAACAAGACAATGAAAACGATGGAGACACTTTCTAAGAGGTTTTGTACAAAGTTGTCAATTGATTTTTGTACTTCTACAGGTTGATAAGCGACGGTGGATATTTGTACACCAACCGGAAGCGTTTGTTCATATTGTTCGATAATGGTTCGTATGGATCCCCCGAGAGAAACCACGTTGATACCTTCAACTGGACTCACTGCTAAAGTAACAGCAGGCTCACCATTGAAACGATTTTCAGTCAGGGCTGGAGTTTGATAACCCATGGTAATATCAGCAATGTCACCTAGGCGAATTAAGCCTGTTCCAATCTCTCCTATGCCGCCTTTTATCACAAGATTTTTAATATCATCAATACTTTTGAATTCGCTACTTTGTGAAATGCGAATCCGCTCTTGTCCGGTAGAAAACTTACCTGCTTCGAAAGTCATATTTTGAGTATTAAGTTGTCCCCACACTTGAGAGAATGAGAGATGGTATTGCGCTAAACGTTCACTTGGCATGTCAATATACACGACACGAGGTTGAACACCGTGTAGCTCGATTTTTTTGATCCCTACTACGGTTTTGAGTTGACGTTGAAGCTCTTCTGCATAACCTTTTAACTCTTCAGGTGCTGCGTCTAAACTGTGAATAGAAAAGAGCATGCCATAGACTTCAGAGAACTCGTCTTGAACAATATTCAACTGAGCCGTTGAAGGGAGCAGTAGTGAAACGTCATTGACTTTACGTCGAAGTAAGTCCCATTGCTGTGGAAGTTCATCAGAGCTAAGGCTTTCTTTTAAATCGACAAAGACCATAGACACACCCGGACGAGAAAGGGATCGTAAACGATGCAGATCGCCCATTTCTTGTAACTTTGTCTCAATCGTGTCCGTTACTTGATATTCGACTTCTTCCGCTGAGGCTCCAGGGTAAAAAGTGACGACAACAGCGGTTTTAACCGTAAAGCTTGGGTCTTCCAATTTGCCTAAATCAAAATAGGAATACATTCCTGCGATGACACTTAACATGGTAAAAAATAAGACAAAAGTTTTTTGACGAATGGCGAACTCAGCTAAATTAAACATAGGTCCTCCTATAAGGTTTTAATGATCAAGTTTGGCGCACTATCACCTTCGACGAGGTAAGATGAACCGCTAATGACCACGTAGTCGTTTTCTTTAAAATCGCTATCAATACAGGCTTGGTCGGCATCTAATGAGCTAACTGCAATGGCATGTTTTACGATTGTATTGTCGCGAACGAGGTTTACATACAGTTGATCACTCTCACCAATGATGGCTGAGTATGGCAAGCAATAAGATGTGGTAGCATCGCCAACTTGAGTCGATACCGTCACCGATTTACCAGGTAAAAGCAGAGGATCTGAATCAGGCAGTGTTAACGTGACCAAATAAGTCTGCTTAATTCGGTGTGGCATGGTAGTGATTTCTGATACGTATGACTTGAGCACATGTTCAGCTTGATACCAACTGATGCTGGCTGGTTTTCCCAGTGTAAATTCCGCGATCATGTTCTCAGGAACATCTATTTCTACTTCAAGTAGGGTATTGTCTTGCAAGGTCACCGCTGGAAGTCCCGGGAGCACTTGTTCATAAGTATTGGTATGTAGGTCTGCAATAACGCCATCAAATGGTGCTTTTAGTTCGGTGTAGCTAAGTGCATCTTTGGCTCTTTGAATATTTTTATTGACCACTTTAATCGCAGATTGACTACGCTCAAATCCACTGATCGCTCTGTCTAAATTGACACTCGCGATGGCATTATCTTTTGTCGCTTGTTTCACTCTAGACAGTTCTGATTTGGCCAACTTATAAATAGATAAAGCTTCTAAACGGCGAGCTGTTAGTTCGTCTAAAGTCACTTGATAGTCATGCGGGTCCAAACGAGCAATAGTTTGACCCGTGACAACCTGGTCTCCTTTTTGCACCAATAATTCACTTATTGTGCCTGGCACTCGAAAGGTAAGCGCTGCTTTTTCTTGTGATTGAATTACGCCACTGAAGTGTTTTATTGAGCTTCTTTTTACACTTTCTAAATTAGCGACTTGTATTGGTTTAACAATAGGGTTTTCAATGGTTGTTACGGTTTGATTGCAGCCAATAAGGCCAAGTGTCAATGTATATGCGATAGCTTTCTTAAGTGATAGATTCATAATATTGCTCCTTACAATGGAGCTATTATATTGATATTGTTTTGTTCTGTTAATAGGCGGATTTGATTTTCAATGTCACGAAAGGTGAGACAATAAAGCGGGCAGATAAAGAAGGCGCAATAAAATTAAGTGAGTTTAGGGATCTCTGCTTTTAACCAATCAATTAAAGCGAGGCTTGCTGCGGTTAATGTGTTGCGCTGAGGGTAAAGTAGCCAACCGTGTTCCTCCACTGTACTTGATTCGGGTAGAATTAGACTGAGAGTGTTATCTGATAACTCTTTATTTATCATTAACTTTGGAATTAAACTTATTCCTCTTCCTGCAAGAGTGGCATTTTTGATAAAACCAATACTATCGCAAATAAACTTGGAATTTAATTCGATGGATTTTGATGTAAAGTGCCAGTGTTTATCTACCTCGCCACTGGGCCAACGGTAACAAATAGACTCATAATTGCTTAAATCATCTAACGTTTTTGGTGAACCATGAGTCTTTAAGTAGTCGGGGGAAGCAACCAAGCAACGATCTAAGCTTAGCAATTTTTTGGCCACGAGATTTGAGTCTTGAACTCGCCCACCGTGAAATGCAATATCAAGACCTTGCTGAAACATGTCATCGAAACCATTAGTAATGGTTCTAACGTCCAATTTAATGTCAGGGTGTTTATCGTGAAATTGAAATATTATTGGTTGAATAAGCTCATGGGTTTCTGGAATTAAACCAATCTTGATTTTTCCACTTAATACCTTATTTCCTGAGTGAATATTGAGAGCCGCATTGTCGATGATATTTAATGCTTTTTTTACTTCAAGGTAGTATGTTTCACCACTGTTAGTCAGCGATAGAGTACGAGTGGTACGATGAAACAAGGTTGCATTTAAATGGCACTCTAATTCTGCAATTTTTCTACTGACTTTTCCTCTTGGAATATCAAAAGCCTTGGCGGCCGCCGTGAAACTGCCAAGCTCGACAACTTTAATAAATAGTTTCATATCAGTAATTTTCAAAGCGGCGACCTTATTAGCGTTTGAATGTTGCAAATGATACTGACAAGCAGTGCTTACCTGTAAGGTATCAGCACTGCAGGATATTTTACCTACCGTTCAATCCGTGGTGAATAGATAGAGTAAGCGGTAACCTGTCCGGCGACAATGGCCGAGAACATGAACATCGCGGATAGTCCGATACTTGGGATGGGCAGTACAGATTGCTCAAATACCGTTTGACTGACACTGACCAGTACGCGGCTGCCCGGCACCAGTATGATGATGCCTTGTACAATGTAGATTGCACCCGTTAAATCGAGTTTTTTAGCCAGCCAAGTGCCGTAAAGAGTAATAAATACCGTCGTAATCCATGTGCCTACTAACCAGCCACTGCCAAAGCCTAAATAAAGTGGTCCCCACATACCTAATACAGCGACAGGATATCCCATCAAAATGTCTCTTGGGCGAGCGTTGAATATGATGCCAATGGAAGTAGATAGAATAAACAAGCCAGAGACGTGCATCCACTGCGGGATCTCATTGATATAAGCAATCGATTCAGTCTGACCCCAAATCGCTTCGCCAATATTCAACCCCATCACAATACCCACAAACAGTTTAATCAAGGTTAATCCACATTGACCGAGCAAGCTGGTCCCCGAAACTAAATCGTTAAAAGCCAGACATTCAAGGGCATTGGCGATGGATAGACCAGGGACAAATAGTATGATGGAGGCGATGCACAGGGCCCAAATAGGAATAGGTAAACCAGAGCTAGCTAAAAAAGCGACCAATATTCCAGTAAACAGAGCGGCAATGAACTCAACCGCAATAGCGCGTCTTGCGCGGAATACTTGTTGGCAGAGCCAAACCATCAGACCAAGGAGGGTTGCAAATCCTACGGCTTCAAGTGTACTGCCCACCAGCATTAGATAAGCAGGCGGAATACCAATATTGGCCAATGCGATACTTAGCTTTGAATAACCAGTTGGCTCCGGAAGAGGATCACGGCTTGGTTGATTAATGCGAATGATGGTATTTGCCAATAGACTTAGATTGATTGAAGCGGGCTGGAGTCGCTTCAAAACCACCGATTTCTGCTCATCAGTAAATTGATAGTTGATGGTAGTAGGGGTCACCTGAATATGCACATCAACATCATGTTTTTTAGCATAATGTTGCGTGAATTTTTCCACTTTATAAGGGGCACAACCACTGCGGTGCAGAGTGTCCCCAATGTCTACAATCTTGTCTATTCTTAGCTGCGAAGGCATAGTGTTATTCAGGTTAGTTAATTTGCTGCCAATGTAACAGAGCAAGGTGACAATAACGAGAACAGCAATGAATAATCGTTAGGTAAATCAACAATATTTAACTTTCATCCGTCACCACTGAATTGCGATTAAAAAACAACAGATATAAGCATGGAATAACCAGTAACACGATAGGTAACGAGAACAATAAGCCATAACCTAAAGTTAATGACATTGGTCCCATGAACACATCAGTTCCTCCTATGCCATAAGCAAGAGGCAACAATCCAACAACCGTAGTAAGCGATGTTAATACGATCGGTCTTAAGCGACTAATAGCCGCCTGTGTGACAGCGTCAATCATGGCTTTCCCATCAGCTAACAGCTCATTAATCCGATTGATCAACACCAATGAATTATTAACAACAACCCCTGTCATGCCTAATACACCAATCAAAGCAAACAGTGAGATTGGCTGCATATGAACAAACAGTGCCATTAATGATGCAATCACTGCAAACGGGATGACGATCATAATAAGCAGTGGCTGCACGAGTGAGTGAAACATGACCGCCAATACGAAATAGATACCAATGAGTGCCACAGGAAAGGCCACAACAAATCCACTCATGGTCTCGTTGGTGCTTTCTGCTTCACCGCCAGCCTCAATATTGACACTCGACGAGAATTGACCTTTTAATTCAGTTAGCATAGTGCTGCTTAATTCTACAGAGTTGAGATTCTCATCTGTTATCTGAGCCGTAACCGTTACTTCACGAGCGCCATTGTAGTGCTGAATCAGACGTGGAGCTTCAATCTGCTCTACTTTGGCTAATCTTGATAAAGGAACTTGCGCACCTGATGCGGTATAGATCTTGGTTGTGGCCAGTTTATCGATATTGCGATATTCATCGTTAAGAATAACGCGTAGATTCACCTCTTGATCACCAATCCATGTAGAGGTAACACTTTCGCCCTCAAATGCAATACGTAGGGTTGACGCTAAATCAGCAGCGGTTAATTGGTAACGAGCTAACCATTCGTATTGAGGAACAATCTGTAATTGTGGCTCTTTGAGTGCTTCACTATTAGTGATCTTATTGAGACCTTGTTGGGCGTTTAACCATGTAGTTACTGTCTCGACGGCTTGGTTACGCTCTTCAAATGAACCTCCTATTACACGTACTTCTACGGGCTCTCCCGGAGGTGGACCACCAGCATCTACCGATAGCTTTACGAACGACAGCTCTGTTATATTGTCGAGTTGGCTATTAAGATCGGCAATAATGCTGCCAGCGCTGCGATCTCTATTTTCAAAATTACTAAGAACAATTAATCCAGTGCTTACAGGGGTGCTGTAAGTGAGTTCGTAACTTTTCAGCTCATTATTAGGCAATGAACTGATGGCTAACTCTAACTGTGCGTGTGCTTTACGTACTTTTTCAAGTGGCGTTCCGGGCTTGATTTCGGTATAGACTTCAATGTATTTTGCCGTCTCGGATGGGAAAATGTCGAGCTTCAGAGTTGTGGTTAAACTCACACCGATAGCCAATGTCACGACAGCAATCAACAGTACCGTCTTCTTAAAGGATAGTGACAATTTTAGTAGGTAAATATAAGCACGAGTGACCACTTGGAAATGATCCGTTGAGTTTGCTTCTTTCTTTTTTTCTATCAAAGAGTTGGCTAAGTGAGCCGGCAGTGTAAAGGTACACTCTGCCAATGAAAAGAGCAGAGCCACAAGCACGGTAATAGGGATCACCACAATGGCTTTGCCCATCGTGCCTGGAATAAAAAACATAGGAATGAACACTAAAGCGGTAGTCGTTAAACTGGCAATAATGGGTTTAATGACATTTTTTGTTCCGTCAATCGCTGCATTGATGGCACTTTTCCCCGCCTCTTTTTCTTGATAAATACTTTCAGCGACAATCACCGAATCATCGACAATAATGCCGATAACCAAAAGAAGAGCGGCTAAGGTTACGCTGTCGAGGTTCATGCCTAATATCGGTAATACAGCCATCACGCCCAGAACACAGAATGGGATTGAAACTGATACCCAAAATGCAATCTGACGTTTTAGGATCATACTTAATACGGCGAGTACTAAGATGAGTCCAATTCCACCGTTAGTTGAGACAATCGAGAACTTGTCAGTCATGTCGTCGCCAAGGTTTAACCCATAGTCGAATGAGAAATCATCCCCGACACGCAGCTTCTCCGTTTCGATAAAGTTCTTGATGTTGTCAATGGTATTAATAATGTCGGCACTGGCCGCGTTGGTCACGCTAAATAGAATCGCTACTTCACCATTAAGCACGCCTTGTTGAGAGGGTTTTTCGAAAGTATCGATAACATCCGCTACATCGGATAATCGGATCAGTCCACCAGTAGGTAATACTTTGATGATAGTTTTTGCTAATTCGTCCACTGACTGAACTTGGGTCATAGTGACAATTTTTTGTTCACTATTCCATGATTCAACCACGCCACCAGAAAGAGAAAGGTTGCGATTATTAACCGCATTGATCACTTCGTTATAGGTTAATTGATAACGACTTACTTTAGTAGGGTCAACTTCAATCCAGAATTCACGTTCATCAAAGCCCGTCATCGTAACGCTACCAACCCCAGCGACACTTTTCAACTGATTTTCAAGTAGACGTGTGTATCTCTGAAGCTGGGTATAATTACCATTGATTGAATCTTTTAAGCTGATGCCAAAGGTTAATACTTCAAAAGAAGCGGTGCTCTTTTGCGCCACTGCGGGCGGGTTTTTAATACCCTTAGGCAAACCTTGTACACGATCTACCGCTTGTTGAATATCTCGAAGCACTTTGGCTACATCCGTTGCTTCATCTATTTCAATGGATATGTTGGATGAGCCGTCAGTAGATTGAGAGGTAAACGTACGCATCCCTTCGACTGATTTTAGCTCTTTTTCTATTAGATTCGTAATGTTCACTTCAACATCTTGAGCCGTTGCACCAGGATATTGAGTCGTAATATCCACTTCTGCAAATGCAACGTCTGGCAGTTCTTGCAGTTTTAAAGTGGCTAAAGAACCAGCGCCAATCATCAGCACCATGATGGTAATGATCCGTGCAAGAAAACTTCGTTGAGCAAAATAGGCGATAAAATTGGTCATGAATGGGGCCTAATTAGATTGTGTTTGAGAGATTGGAGACATCAGTGTAGTGGCATGAATTGACATTCCAGGTTTAAATTGGTGTTGCGTATTATCAATTTCCACTTCAACGGGATAGGCAAAATATTGAGGGTCAACTTCCACTCCAATACGCTTTATCACAGATTTAACTTTTAATGTTGGATTTGCTTCTGACCACAACTCGATAGGTTGACCAACATTCAGTTCACTGATGTCAAATTCACTGGCCAACAGTCGTACATTGAGTGTGTCAATATTGACGATGCGATAAAGCAAATCTCCTTGATTAACCCAAGCACCGTTTTCAGTACTTCGATTAACAACATACCCATTAATTGCAGCATTAATTTGTGTGTTATCTACATCCAATCGAGCTTTTGTTAACTCTATTTGAGCGAGTGATAAATTTGCTTGCGCGCTTTGATAATCAGCTTGAGCGATATCCAGTTCGTTTTGCGATAAACTGTTTTTGCTACGTAACTCTTGATAGCGTTTATATAATGAAGTTTTAATCTTTAGATCGGATTTTGCCAGTTGTAAATTTGCATTCTGTTTATTTACTTCTAATTCAAAATCCTGAGATTTGATACTAGCAATCAAGGTGCCCAGGGTTACTTTCTCGCCAATTTCAATGTTGGCCATCTCAACCTTCCCGCTGATCTCTGAGACGACATCAAGTGGATGTTTACTTTTTGTATGACCGATGAGGTCGACAGCGAAAGCTGGTTGAGAAAGTAATACACTGGCCAAACATAATGCGGTGTAACGTAAAGTGAGTAAATTGTTAGTCATGATTGCGTCCTATATTCTGATGTCGACATTTTGGGCTCAGTTATGTCAACTATTTGTCGAATTTGTTTAGAATGCTAAATAGGGGCAGGTTCGACATAAATTCGACGATAATTTGGTAGAATAAAAAGATAAAACCGAACTTCTAGGAAATGGCATGTTGAAGAATAAACAGATACTGGTGGTAGAAGATAACGAAGAGCTGCAAGGTATTCTGGCAGACTTTTTAGAAGTGAAGGGAGCACAAGTCGATTTTGCCGATAACGGAGAGTTAGGCCTATCGCTGGCTTTAGATAATGAATTCGACGCCATTATTTTAGATGTAATGATGCCGAAAAAAGACGGAATGCAAGTCGCGAAAGAGTTACGAGAGTTAGGGTGTACTACGCCAATATTGATGCTGACCGCACTGAATGGACAAGATGATCTGCTTAATGGGTTTGATCGAGGTGTAGATGACTTTGTCACTAAGCCATTTAACTTTCCTGAGTTGGAAGTTCGTTTATGCGCAATGATCAAGCGTTATCGTGGTGAAGTGGCAAGTTCAGTGATTCAATTTGGCAAGTTAACCATTGATCAGAGTTCTCATAAAGTGACACGTGAAGGCCAAGAGTTAATCGTGACTCCAGTGATGTATCAGTTATTGTCTAAGCTTATGAAATCAGCACCCAATGTTGTTTCTCGTGATGCTCTCATTCATGAAATATGGGGAGATGAGACGCCAGATAAAGACATATTGCGCAGCCACATTTACCTGTTAAGAAATGTGTTGGATAAATCCTTTGCAAAACCGATGTTGGTCACGGTACCAAAAATTGGTTTTAAGTTGGAAGTGTAGATGTATTGGTTATGGACACGACTGTTTAAGCGCGAACTTGGCAACTCTATAGATGATGTTAAGAAGCGCCTTATGTTTGTATTTTCAGTGATAGCACTGTCATCAACTTTTTTGGTTTTTTTCTCATTTTCGCTCTATTTAGTTTTCAATGAAGAAATTCAGATTGAAAAACACCTTGTTTCATTTGAGCAGGCTGGTAAAGATTACTACATCTTAGCGAAAGAGGATAAAGCTGACTTGGGTTCGTATGTGAAAGCCTATTACGATGATGCTATTCTCGATCAAGAGGTGACAGAAGCGCTTCCGTTACCAAAAGGAGAGGTCACTCGATTTAGAAAGTTTGATGATGATGGTTTTTTGGTGTTTCATTCTTCATTTTCAGATACTAATGGTAGAACGGTCCCTTTGTATTTAATTATTGGTAATCGAGACGTAGAATTTGGTGATGATGGCTGGGGAGTGTTGATCTTGATTTCCTTGGTCCTAATGCTGTGCCTGATTGCATTTTTACGTTTTTCATTGCGACGAGTATTTGATGGTTTGATGTCACCAGTGTCACAATTATGCGAGCAGCTCGAGCTGAACAGCCAAGATGACTTTGAAGTGTCACCGAGTTCGATCGACGAAATTAAACGCTTAACACAACATTTAAATAGTTATAAACAGATGAAAGAGCGCCTGGCAAAACAAGAGATGATGTTTGCCAAGTATGCCAGCCATGAACTGAAAACTCCGATTGCAATCGTCCTTGGGGCCGCAAGCCTGCAAGCGATGAAAACTGATCCCGTATTTCAAGCTAAACAACGTGAAAGAATCCTGACTGCAGCAGTGAATATGCAAGCCACAGTAGAAGTTTTACTTAACATTGTGAAGCAAGAGAATGTGCAGCGTAAGCATGATCTACACAGTATTAATTTAGACACTTTGCAACTTGATAAGTACCAAGCGAAACTAAGTGATAAGTTAAATATTGAGTGTTTAATTGAAGCTGAGTGTCAAATAAATATGCCGCCATCAGTATTGGTGATGATTTTAAAAAATCTCTTAAATAATGCGATTCGCTTTACGAGTGATGGCACGATTAAACTCTCTATTGAAGCTCACTGTATTCAAGTGACGGATACGGGCCGTGGTTTAACAGATAATCCAGACACAGAACATGGTTTAGGGTTATTGATTGTCAAACGCCTATGTGACAGCTACGGATGGGATTTCGAGTTATCAAACCGAAGAGAGGGAGGTTGTCGTGCAAAATTTCAATTCAAAAACCTTGTCGATTCAACTAAACAACTTTCTTCATCGTATTGATTGTAAAGTGACCATGCTAGAGCTTGTTCAGCAGCATTGTTGTACGGTCAAACGAATTCGTCGTTCAAGAAATTGGTTGTTAACGGGGGAAGTGGCTCTGTTGAGTCAGCTCAGAGATGCGTTACGATTAGGTCGTGGAATTTGGATAGCAGAGGCGATTGATAACGCTCTGCCCAAACCCACCTTTAATTTAGCGCTGATGTTACAAGCTAACCCCGTCATAACAGTGAATCAATTAATGGCAGAGACTGGCTGCACATTAATTGAGGCTCGATGTGCCATTGATGCTGCTGAAAACTTCTGACCAAATATTAATAGAGCTCAGCATACTCGTTAATTTTTTCGCGGCCACGTAGTAGTAAAAAAGCAAGAAATTGTTGAGTAGAGTGGGTGATCACCTGATGTTCAGGCATCTCTACTTGATCAAACAAAATGTTTACTCGATCAAACTCACCAACAATTGAGCAAAAATGAGCATCGGAACCAGTGGTAACATAAGCACCTACCTCTTTACAGATAGCGGCTATCTCCCCACAGCGCTCAAGGCTGCCTTTTCGACTATTGCCATTAAGTGAAGTGTTATTGATTTCAATGGCGACGTGATGATCTTTCGCGCACTGAATCACCTGCCTAAAATCAAAATCGAAATTAGGGTTGCCTAGATGACCAAGAGCATCAACTCGCCCCCCTTTAATGACATTGAGCAGTGCTAGAGTATGGCTCTGTTTAGTGCTTGGCTTAAAAACGGGTTCATGGAAGCTAGCGAGTACCCAATCTAGGTTTCTATCTACTTGCAGTGGAATGTCAATATCGCCATTTTCGTTGACAATATTGGTCTCTACACCACGAATAACGGCGACATCTTCAATAAATCTAGGCAGAATTTTTTGGTTGCTGAAATACCAAGGATGGGGAGCACCGGGCATATCACCAGAGTGATCGGTGCAGCAAAACATGGAGAGTTTGTGCTCTTTAGCCATGCGGGCGTTTTCAATCAGTGTGCTATAGGCATGGCCACTGGCGTAGGTGTGAGTATGAGTATCAACGACAATTTTCATAATAACTTCAACATTTAGCAAACGTAGAAGAACTATAACGGTTTGAGGCGCAGAACACACCTGTAGAAATGTGAATCTTTCACTAACTGTTCATGCACTCATCACTCTTATCATCTTTCCTATTAGAGTGCGGTAGCAGCTCTAATGGGGCGGCGTTACCATTATGGAGCGATGAATCGTTATATTGGTCTAAATAGTGAACTGTTCTATTTCTTCCTTGGTTTTTTGCTTTGTAAAGAGCAACATCAGCGTATTTGACGAGATCATCTTTATTCACTTTAGAATCAGGAAAAGAAGCGACACCAATAGAGACCGTTAATGTTCCTAGAGAGATCCCTTTCAAGCTAAGATGAAGTTTTTCAACGATGTGGCAGATGTTATTAGCCAACTCTATCGCTTGAGAAGGGTCAAGGTTAGGGGCTAAAATAGCTAACTCTTCACCACCTAAGCGACATACTGAGTCCCCCTCAACAACAGTTTCTAACAGTACACGACTGATCTCTTTTAAAACGTAATCACCAGCATCGTGGCCAAAGTTATCGTTAAAGCGTTTGAAATGGTCGAAATCCAGCATCAAAAGTGACAATGGCAACTTATCCCTTTTTGCCGTCATTAACTGATCTTCAATCGCAGTTTCAAAATGACGACGATTAAATAGGCTGGTTAAAGGATCAATAAGTGCTTGAGAACGAAGTTTTTCTTGTAGGCTTAAGTTGGCCAATGCTAAACCCAAATGCTCCGCAATGGTAAAGGCGAGCTGTTTAGTTGACGTACTCACTTGATAATTTTTATCACCAAAATAGAGATGAAGTATCCCTATCGTATTACCATGTGCGGTTAATGGAATACATAAGATTTGATCATCACCAACGGTCGAATTGTGAGTACAAGGAAGAGAGTGATAACTGTCATTTGATAAATGGGGCTTTCCCCTTCGTAATGCCCAGCACTCATCGGAGGTGTAACTCATTGCTGATGGCCACTTTTGCCCCCAGTCCAGTTTGATTGCTAATTGATTACGAGAGTTACGCATCAAGGCAACACTGCCATTAATGTCTCCTAATATTCTAGGAACAATGTCGGCAATGACGTTTTGCGCTTCGTCAAAAGAGTTGCAGGCAGCTAGCATGTTGGCAAGTCGGTGCAACAGTTCGATCTGATATGTCCGTTGTTTTATTCGTTCTTCTTGTAGACTCTGCTCATTTTTAACCCGCAGATCAATTCGTTTAATGCTCACTACAGTAGACAGAACCATGATTAATAAACTGCTGGACATTAAGGTAACCAATATGGTCATTAATTCCGATGACATCGATTTTAATAAAGTCATTGGTGTCGATAGTCGGACGATATACAACGAGTCATATAAAGGCAGCAAAGTAGCGACATACAGCATATCAATACCTAACGTGTCACTGTACCGGATGTTAAAACCACTTCCATTATTTATGGCACCAATGATTTCGATTCTATCAGAGTGATTATCTAAGGTACCCAACTCTCGGTGCGATATCGAACTGTCGCCAAGAACGGTACCATCCTTAGAAATTATTGAAATTCGCTTTTCTAAGGTTGCTTGCGGCAGGTGACTGATGTATTCAGCAATGAGTTCTGAGTTGAGGTTGGGGAAATCAGGGTTATCCTCATTCATTTCGTAAACAATATCTGACAGTAGATCAGTTAAGTTATCCCTCATATTATTACTGACCCATTTATCGAGGGTAACTTGATAAATATATAAACCAATAACCATTGAAATCAGCAACATAATGGTTGGCATGAAGTACCATTTGCGATCATTTGTTGTTGCCATCTGATATCCACTTATTGAGCATAGTGTTATTAATGGTAGTAGAGATTATTGTTACAACAACATATGAACGGTGATTTAGAGAGCAAGTTTGCACATCGTAAAAAAAGGGCTTCTTTATTGAATTTAGTAAAATGTATTGACGAGAATTATCGAATTAGTGAATTGAGATAACTTTTATTTATAGTTAAATCTATTAACAAGCTGTAATATATAAAAGATAGGAATGAGATGCATGTTTTTAGATTAGAGAGATGCCATTGATTATTATACGATTTGTTATGAGTTTTTTCCAATTTAGAGCATTGATGGGCATTAGGCCTGTCTATGTCGCCCTGCTATTGTCATGCATGTTGATAACTCCCTCTATAAGTGCCAATCAAGAAGATGAAATAACCAAACCACTGCGTGTCACCAACTCAAAAGCGTGGATTCCATTCTCATACGAAGGCAAAAACGGTGAACCTAAAGGCATATTGATTGATTTTTGGAAAGAGTATGGAAAAAGAACAGGCCGTGAAATAGAGTTTATTCTCACAGACTGGAATGAATCGATCGATCTATTGAAGCGCGGTGAGGCTGATGTACATGCGGGTATGTTGTGGTCTGAAAAAAGAGAGGCAATGTTCGATTTTGCTGACACGTTTACCTCAATAACGACGCACCTCTATTTTGATAATCATATTGCCGATAATAGTGTTGAATCGTACCTGTTTGGTGATGAAGGAGGAGCTCTGGGTTTAGTGTATGGAGGCTACGAACAAGATTTTATCGAGAATAATTACCCAAAAGTTAAATTGGCGCTGTTTAGTAATAACGAAGAGATGCTGGAAGCCGCGTTAAATCATAAAATCGAAGCCTTCGTTGCGGATCTACAAGTTGCCAATTTTTATCTGCAAACCTCAAGTATAAAGTCACGAAAAGGTAACTCTTTTGTGCCCGTACGTTACCTTTATACAGGAAATGTAAGACCTGCTGTTCTTGCTGGCAATACTGCTCTGTTATCCAGTGTAATTAAAGAGTTCCAACCCATCATATTTTCTGACCGTGACCGAATTTTGAATCGTTGGATTAATTTTGAGACAGTTTATCCACCCTATTTAGTCCCACTGGTTTCAGGATTTTTGATTTTAGTCACCATGACCTATATTTTTCAATTGAATAAAACGGTAAAAAATAAAACCAAAGCCCTACAAAAAGCAAATGATCAGCTTATCTATTTAACCCAAACTGATGAGCTTACAAAAATCTATAATCGACGTTTTTTTCTGGAAAAGTTAGCTAGTGCCAGTAACCAAAGCCGAAATGTTAGCGTGATTGTTTTTGATATTGATGATTTTAAAAAAATTAATGATACTTTTGGCCACACCATTGGCGATAGGGCTATTCAACTTGTAGTAAGTAAAGTGGAATCGGTGATCCCGCAAGATTTCTTATTAGCTCGAATAGGCGGTGAGGAGTTTGCGATATATATAGAGGGACATAATTTCACAGTGGTCAGTGATTTTTCTAAGCAGATATGTTCCGCAATAGAGAAGATTAATCTTGAGCCACTCGGCGTTACTGGACATGTTACGGTGAGCCTAGGCTCGGCATTTTATGCAACAGCACCCAGTAATCTAACCATACATGATGCCGATATTTTGATGTATCAGGCTAAAGAGAATGGTAAGAATCAGGCGGTGATTAAGCAGTTGTAACTAACGTCCATTCAGTTTGAAAAATGGACGTTATGTTGTTACGCAGGGATCTCTTTAGCGATTGATTGTAAAGCATCAACAATCACATCCACATGATCTTTTTCAATAATGAGTGGCGGTGAAAGTGCAATGGTATTACCCATGCTGCGAACCATTACCCCTTTCTCATAGCAGTGCTTGAGAATATTAAATCCAATCGGTTTACCGTCAGCTTGTTCAGCAAATTGTACCGCGCCTATCAAACCACAGTTTCGAATATCAACGATGGATGGCATGTCTTTTAAAGAGTGCAAACCCTCTTGGAAATAGTTGCCAATCTCCCCTTGTCCACGCTCCAGTAATCCTTCGCGTTCATAAATATCAAGAGTGGCTAAACCCGCTGCGCATGCAATGGGGTGACCTGAGTAGGTGTAACCATGGAAAAATTCAACTGCGCCTTCTGCGGCACTGTTGACGACGGTATTATAGATGTCATCTTGAACGAACACGGCACCAAGAGGAACCACACCGCTGGTGATGCCTTTAGCTGAGGTGATCAAATCAGGAGTAACGTTAAATAAAGTTGATGCGAATGGGCTGCCGAGACGTCCCCATGCGGTGATTACTTCATCAAAAATCAAGACAATGTCATGTTTGGTACATATTTCGCGCAAGCGTTGCAGATACCCTTTTGCTGGCATAATCACACCGCCAGCTCCAGCAATCGGTTCCACGATAACCGCCGCGATGCTATCAGCACCATGGAACTGCACCATTTTTTCTAGTTGTTCGGCTTTATCTGCGCCTTCATCAGGCAGTCCTTTTGAAAAAGCGCAGTTGGTTATGTCTAAAGTGTGGTCGAGGTGATCCGCTGGTAACAGTGGACCGAACCCTTTGCGGTTAGGGGAGAGTCCACCGACAGAGATGCCACCAAAGTTAACACCGTGGTAACCCAACTCGCGTCCAATAAAACGGAACTTGCCTTTATTACCTTTGGCTTGGTGATACGCGAGGGCAATTTTGAGTGCACTTTCAACGGCTTCCGAGCCCGAGTTGGTAAAAAAGACCTTATTTAACCCATCAGGTGTGTGTTTAATGAGTCTTTCTGCAAACTCAAAACTGATGTCATGTCCAAAATTAAACGGTGAGCTGTAATCGAGAGTCGTATTTTGACTGGCCATCGCTTCACCAATCTCTTTACGACCGTGACCCGCATTGACACACCATAAACCCGCAGTGGCATCGAGCAGCTTTTGCCCTTTGTTAGAGTAGCAATACATACCTTGCGCGCGGTTGATGATCCTTGGGTTGGATTTGAAATCGCGGTTGGCCGTAAAGGGCATCCATAGTGATTGATAGTTGCTATTTTCCATTTGAGGCTCGATATGTCATGTAAATGTAAACACAAGGTTATCGATGTGGTGAGTAAAATAAAATTATGATGAATGAAAATAAAGTTTTACCGCTATCAAACTTTATCGTAATTCTTTTTGAAGATATTGGACTAAGGCCTGTGAAGCGATAGACAGATAGTGATTGGATTTCCACCCAACACCAAGATGCAAAGGGATAGCAGGATTAAAAGGAAGTGAAACCAACGTATCGTCATCTTGTAAAATCATCGGCAGGCAGGTTGAGATACCAATGTCTTTGCGTACAAGCGATTTTAATAATTCAATTAGGTTAGTTTCAAAGCGAACATCAGGGGTGATTTTATGTTGCTGACAATATGCACTGATGGCTTCTCGCAGAAAATACCCCTCTCGGAATAGCACTAAAGGTTGCGCACAAAACTTCTCCAGTGTGATTTTTTTAAGTTTGGCAAAGGGGTGTGACTTGGGTACACAGGCGACAATCTGTTGCTTGGTTAAGGTGACATAACGAATTTGATCATGACAACGATCGGTGCGAATCAAGGCCAAATCTAACTGCCCATTAATGAGCATTTTTTCAAGTGTCGCTGTACCTGCCTCATGTACATTGATTTGAATGCCGGGGTAGATCTGCTTAAATTGTGCTAACACGTCAGGAAGGTAATAAGACCCCAGCATTGCTGAAACGCCGAAATTAATGATACCGCTCTCAAGTCCCTTTAATTCCATTAACTCTTTTTCTGCTTGCCCCACATTTTCAAGAATTAAATATGCGTGACGTAACAGCACCTTGCCATCTTGGGTTAGGGTCATTTTTCGGTCAGTACGGTTAATTAATTTGAGCCCTAGCTGTTGTTCTAATTTTTGAATACTGATGCTTAATGCCGACTGAGCAATGTTGAGCTGATCCGCCGCTTTGGTGAAGTTTCCTTTCTCAGAGAGCATAGTGAAATAATATAAGCGTTTAAGATCCATCAGCGGCTCCAAGAGTATGTGTATATATAAAATATATGGAAACTATAATTACCATATATTGTAATTATATTCATTTACTCGTTATAGTTTTTTGACACCCATCGGGTATCGCGTGAAGCAAACCCAATTTAGATCTGGATATAAAAAGGAATTTAAAATGAGCAGTGTTATTGAACAGAAGTTAAGTGAGATAAAATGTGAAGGGTTTGATATTAGCAATCATCCAAGTAATCAACGTTTACAAGTGATTACACTGCATAAAAGGACCATAGATTGTTTTACAGATCTTATTTCGAATTGGAGTTTACAATCGGCAGAGTATAAACCATTTATGCGATTTGCCATTGCTGAAGCGTTGGATAAAGCGTGCGGACTTCAGCTTATGGCGACCTTAAAAGCGATTATGAACGATCGTGAAACGGGGGCGTTTCTATTGGAAGCGGATGATCAAGCACAGCAAATGTACCAAGACAATGATGAACAGCGAGATTTTTTTGTGATGTTATCAACGGCGGTCTCTCATCTTATCGGAGTGCCAAACTTTGATGCGATGTATGGCAAATACTACGCACGTTTTACGGTGAAAAATGAAGATAATAGCGACAGCTACCTTCGAAAAGCGCATCGTCGTATGGAGCTGCATAATGATGGCACTTATGTTAAAGAACGTACCGATTTTGTCTTGATGATGAAGATGGATGAGAAAAATATGGAGATGGGCGACTCGTTGCTGCTTCATGTGGATGATTGGAAAGATTTAGAACAATTTTATCACCACCCAATGGCCAAGCAGCCCATTACCTGGGGCTCACCACCAAGTAAAAATGTGGGTTATTCGATTAAGCATCCTGTCTTTTTTGAAGAGGATAAAAATGGCAAACCTCATATGCTGTTTATTGACCAGTTTGCTGAGCCTGAAACCATGCAACAAGGATTGTACCTTCATCAAATGAGTGAATCTTTAGAGTCAGATAAAAATTGTTTTAATGTTAGAGTGAAAGCGGGTTCGATGTTGGTGGTGCAAAATCATTGTTGGTTACATGGACGAGATAAGTTTATTGCTCATAACGAGCTTCATCGTGAGCTGCTTCGTCAACGAGGTCGATTTACGCAGTAAAAGCGATCAGGATAGATTGTACTGGCCACGTTATTGTGGCCTTCAAAAAAGGGAATTTAATGAGCAGTATAAATGATTATGTGGTTATCGGTGGCGGGATTGTTGGCGTTTCAACCGCGTGGCAGTTACAACAAAGGAATCCGGATAAGCGGGTGGTTCTGGTAGAAAAAGAAGACGCTTTCTCGTTGCATCAAACTGGCCATAATAGCGGTGTTATCCATGCGGGTGTTTACTATGCTCCAGGCAGTTTGAAAGCGGATTTTTGCAAAGCTGGCGTTGAAAAGACCCTTGAGTTTTGTCAACAACATGATATCCCAGTCGATAATTGCGGAAAACTGCTGGTGGCGACTAATGCGTTAGAACTTGATCGCATGCAGGCGTTATATCAGCGCTGTCATGACAATAAGATTGACGTCAAACTACTGAATGAAGAAGAGTTAAAAATAGCTGAGCCCAACATCGTTGGATTAGGCGCAATCTTGGTTGAGTCGACCTGCATCGTGAACTATCGGCAAGTGACCGAAAAGATGGCTGAAGATTTTTGCGCATTAGGCGGCGAAGTGCTGTTGAGTACAGAAGTCGTTGGTTTGCAAGAGTATAACGATCGCATTGATATCAATTGCAAAAAACAGGACGAATCGATAACCGTGAGCTGCGAGTTTTTGATCTCATGCTCTGGATTAATGGCTGACCGTTTGACCAAGATGTTGAACATTAAGACTGATTTTCAAATTATCCCTTACCGCGGTGAATATTATCAACTGCCAAGTAGCATGAACCATATTGTTAACCATCTTATCTATCCAATCCCAGACCCTGAATTGCCTTTTCTTGGTGTACATTTAACTCGAATGATTGACGGCTCTGTGACCGTTGGGCCCAATGCGGTACAAGGGTGGAAACGAGAAGGTTATGGAAGAGTTAACTTTAGCGTTAAAGATGTGTGGCAGATGGTGAAATTCCCTGGCTTTTGGAGGGTAAGTAAAAACAATCTAAAAACCGGATTAGTAGAGACTAAAAACTCACTGTGGAAGCGGGGGTACTTAAAGTTGGTCAACAAATATTGTCCACAAATTAAAGTCAGTGATCTGAAACGTTACCCCGCGGGGATTAGAGCGCAAGCAGTACTGAAAGATGGAACCTTGGTGCACGATTTTCTCTTTTCCGAGAGCAACCGAAGCTTACATGTGTGTAATGCGCCATCACCAGCCGCGACCTCCGCGATTCCTATCGGTAACTATATCTGCAATAAAGTGGCTGACAAACAGTTGGCGAACGCACATCACTAATCAGAATATTACTCTTTGTTGATTTTTCTCTTTTGATAAAATTCGCGCACTAACTTGATAAACAGAGTGCGGATTTTATTGATTGAGACGGTCTTTTTGGTGATCGCCATGATCTCCAGAGCGTAGAATCGGCTCAGTGGGCAGACCGCTTTTAATACACCACTATCAATGTAAGGTTTGGCCAATGTTTCTGGCAGATAACCGATGTATTTTGACGATAAAATCAGAGCCAATCTTGATTCATAATTATACGCGGTGGCTTTGAGGTTCATATTAGCCAGATGGCCGATGATGTTCTCTTGGGTTTTCATACCCGCATAAACAGTAGGGGAGCCATCAATGATCTCATCGTCCAGTTCATCGCTACTCAAATCATACAGCGGGCTGCCTTTCGCACAATATAAAAAGCAGTTATCGGTAAAGATGTGTTGATACTCTAACCCATCAAGGAAGCGATGGTGGGGAATAAAACCAATGTCGGCTTCTTCACTCATTACTTGTCGCTCGATCTCGGTCATTCTGGCCACTTCAGCCGTTAAATAGACCTCGCTGGCTAAATTAACAAACTTATTAATGACTTTAGGAATGTTGGCACGAGGATCCAAACTGATGGTGTCACTAAACAGCACGGTTAAAGAGCCAGAAAGCTGAATATCAAGATGGTTGATGGTGCTGCGAAAATCATCAAGTTCGCCTAATAATTTCACGGTCGCATCGTAAACGACAATCCCCTCTTCAGTCAGAGCAAACCCTGCACGACCACGACGGCATAAAATTAGATTTAGCCGTGATTCTAGATTTGAGATGTGAATACTTATGGTGGAACGGCTAATATTTAGTTCGGTTTCGGCAGCGGAAAAACCACCACAATCAGCGACAGTTTTAAACACTTTCAACTGCTTGATCTCGTAATCACCCATCTGACCAAGAGGTATTGAGGCTCTTTGCATTGTTTTATTCCTTTAAAACTTTAGGTTGTTTAGTGCGTATTTATTCATTATTAGCACTTGTTAATATATTGAATATGATAATGAATTCAAGTTTATATATTCATTGTTTGAAGCCAATAACAGATAAAGGAAATAGTTGGGATGGAAAAGTTACCGTTACTGCAAGCCCATGCATATATAAATGGTGAGTGGGTACAATCACGCAATGAGTCCCAATTTTCGGTGCTCAATCCCGCCACTGGCGATCTGATAACACAGGTGCCAGATCTTGATGCCGCAGAAGCCAAGCAAGCAATCTTAGCCGCAAACGATGCACTGAAACACTGGAAAAAGACCACCGCTAAACAGCGTTGCGGCATACTAAAAAAGTGGTATCAGCTTATTCTGGATAATGCCGAAGCATTGGCCACCCTTCTGACAACTGAGCAGGGGAAGCCGTACCAAGAGGCCTATGGCGAAGTATTATATGGCGCCTCTTTTATTGAGTGGTTCGCGGAAGAGGCAAAACGTGCCTACGGTGACATTATTCCAGCCGCAACAGCAAAGAATCGATATTTAACCATCAAACAGCCAGTTGGTGTGGTCGTCGCGATTACGCCGTGGAATTTTCCATTAGCAATGATCACCAGAAAAGTCGGACCCGCATTAGCTGCTGGTTGCACGGTCGTTATTAAACCCGGCGAAGATACACCATTAACTGCATTGGCCTTAGGGAAATTGGCGGAAGAAGCAGGCGTGCCACCGGGAGTTATTAATATCGTAACCACTAAACAGGTAAAAGAGGTGGGCGAAATGCTCTGTACTCATCCTTTAGTGCGAAAAGTATCGTTTACGGGGTCTACTGCGGTGGGCAAACACATCTTAGGTCAAGCCGCGGAGACAGTGAAAAAAGTATCGATGGAGCTTGGTGGCAACGCACCCTGTATTGTATTTGAAGATGCCGATCTAGATAAAGCGGTACAAGGGGCGCTCATATCTAAGTATCGTAATGCAGGTCAAACCTGTGTCTGTACTAATCGTCTCTACTTACACGACGATATCTATGATCTATTTATCTCTAAATACACGGCAGCTGTAATGCAACTTAAAGTAGGCAATGGTTTAGAGGAAGGCACAGACATTGGTCCACTCATCAATGAAAAAGCGGTGAAAAAAGTGACCGCGATTGTCGAGATGGCGATTGAACAGGGTGCGTCTCTGTTGCTGGGGGGCCACCGTTCGCGCATTGGTGATTGTTATTATGAACCGACAATTTTAGCGGATGTGACCGATAAAATGGAGATCGCACATCAAGAAATATTTGGACCCGTAACAACGGTGTTCCGATTTAGCGATGAAGAGGATGTCATTGCTCAGGCAAATGCGACTCCATATGGATTGGCTGCCTACTTCTTTACCCAGAATCACAGCCGAATTTGGCGAGTCAGTGAAGCGCTTGAATATGGGATTGTTGGTATTAACGAAGGCATCATCTCTACAGAAATGGCGCCGTTTGGTGGAGTGAAAGAGTCAGGAAGTGGGCGAGAGGGCTCAAAATATGGTTTGGACGACTATTTAGAAATTAAGTATCTGTGTATGAATGTTGAGTAATAAACACACATAGTCTTTGAATGTAATGCTTTTTCTGAATAAAACCTGTTTGGGTTTTGAAGGCTATTAATTGTATAGCTTTCGGATTTGCAATGTCTGTTGGCATTGCTTTTTTTTGACCAAAATTAAAGGTTTGATGCGGATAAAACTTTACTTAGTTCCATGAGAATTTAAAGAGTGTAAATAAATTGTAATTGTAGTTACAAGGATGCAACAAAAAACAAAACAACACAGGAGCAAGTCAATGTTTTCTACAGCAATAGCAACGATTCAAAAGCGTGCGAAAAAAGTGGTGACTACCTACTCTTTGGTCTTCGCTGCGTCACTCTCCATGGTGCCAGAGGCCTTTTCCGCAGAACACAATTGGCGCTTTGTAAATCTATACTCTCGCGGTACGGCCTATGGTGAAGTGTATAAGCAGTTTGCCGACAACATTGAAACGATGTCAGGCGGGCGTATTGCCGTTCAAGTGATGTACGCCGGTGAAGGGGTAGGTCAAACGGGTGTATTGGGATCAGTCAAAAGTGGGTTGATGACTATTGGCGCACCTTTTCAACCAATGCATGCGGGTGAGTTTCCTCCCGGTGTCGTTGAAGTCGGTCTACCGGGCATGACGGATGATGTGGGTGAGCTTAATACTCTGTTTCATGAAAAAGGTTGGGGAGAAATTTTAACCGAAGCCTATGGCAAACAGAATCTAGTTTGGTTAGAACCTTACATTCAACTGCCTGTTTATGTACTCACCAAAAAAGAAATTAAAAGTATTGAAGACTTTAAAGGGTTGAAAATCCGAGCTCCAGGGGCTTATGGCAAGTTCTTAAGAAAATTGGGCGCTTCACCAACTTCATTGTCGTGGAGTGAGATCTACACCAGTTTAGCAACAGGTGTTATCGATGGCTCTATTGGAAGTAACATCATCGATCACCGTGATGGAAACCATGTTGAAGTTGCAAAATATATGTACCGTCTACCTATTGCAGGTGCCCAAGCCCTGCCAATCTTAGTGAATAAAGGTGCATGGAATAAACTGCCAAAGGATCTTCAAGCAATTGTTCGAAGTGCCAGTACACAGCATGCTCGTGAACAGATGACAAAATCTCGTGCTTGGGAGTCAACGGCGATTGCTGATATGGAAGCCAAAGGGATGAAATGGAGTCCAGAGCCTTCACAAGCGGATAAAGACACTTGGAATGCCACCGCAAATTCATTGTGGGCAGAATACGCAAAAGCAGATACATACAGTAGCCAATTGGTTGCGATTCTACAAAAAGATTAACAGCAGTGAAAGGGGAGATTACTCCCCTTTTTTGTTACTGAAGGAGTAGAGAAATGTTTAAAACTCTGATCAAAGGGTACTGTCTTAGCACCAATAAGCTGGTGTATGGTGTTGGCTACTTAGCCTCATTTTTAATGCCACTGTTGGCAGCGTCCGTTGTGTTTGAAGTGTTCTCTCGATATGTACTAAACAGTCCAACCATATGGGCCTACGACGTTTCGTTGTTTTTGTTTGGTTACATTGCGGCACTGGGAGGTGCGCTGGCACAGCAAAAGCGTTCACACATTAATGTTGATGTCTTTTACCTCTCTGTTTCTGCACGAATGAAAACCTTGTTTAACCTCATCTCCTATTCCTTGTCACTGTTCTTTTTATGTGTGGTTACGATGATGGCGTTTGGCAAGTTTGAAGAGGCGTTGGAGTTTGGCTATCGCAGACAATCAGAGTGGGCTCCCTCTATGGCGCATTTTTGGTTGATGATCATGGTCGCCAGCACATTGTTTATCCTGCAATACATTAGCGATGCAGTACAAGATATCTACTTTTTATTTACCGAAACATCACTGTTAGACCCATTTAAACAAGATATAGATGATGATGACAACGCAACTTCGGATCAGAGTGAATCCGATGATTCTGTATGCACAGGGAAGAGTGTGGAGAGTTTATGAGTATTGAAGTATTAACACTGCTATTGATTGGCTGTATTTTAGTGAGTTTTGCATTGGGCACCTCAGTAGGTTTAGCCCTTGGCGGCATCGCAATGGCAATGGGGTATATCACCTGGGGTGAAAATATTTTTAACCTCATACCAACCACCATAGAGAGCACCTTTTTTAGTTTTATCCTTTTGGCGATTCCTCTCTATATCTACATGGGTCAGTTGCTCACTCGCTCAGGCATTGGCGATGCGATGTTTAATGCCAGCCAAATGGTGATAGGGCGAATACGGGGTTCATTAGCGATCAGTGTTATCGGTGTCTGCTCAATGATAGGCGCCATGGTCGGCATTATTGGTGCGGGAATCATGACATCTGGCTCGATCGCATTAAAACCAATGTTAGAGCGTGGTTATGATAAGCGCTTAGCACTTGGCGTTATCATGGCAGGCGGTGGATTGGGCATACTGATACCGCCGAGTATTCCTATGATCATGTTCTCGGCGACCACTCAAAACTCAGTGGGTCGAATGTTCATTGCGGCGCTCATTCCAGCGCTGATATCCATTACTCTGCTGGTCACCTATGTGATTGTTCTGTGTAAAATAAAACCGGAAAAAGCCCCTATGGACACCGGTAAAGAGCACACCATGAGTAAAAAAGAGAAGCTCATTACCGCGAGAGATGGTTTCTTTTCACTGCTGCTGATCATTACCGTGTTGGGCAGCATTATTACCGGTGTTGCTACCCCTACTGAATCAGGGGCGATTGGTGTATTAGGTGCCATATTGCTAGCCATAGTATTTAAACGATTCAGACTTAAAATGTTCAAAGCATCAGGGTTTGAAACCGCGCTGTTGGTCAGTGTCTCTATGTGGATCATCTTTGGCGCGTCACTGTTCAGTAATTTCCATATGCTGAGCGGTGTGCAGGGGTTGGTATCGACCTTAACTGACGATATAGGCCTGCCGCCAATTGGTGTGATCATCATCTTGCAGCTTACCATGTTGCTGCTTGGATTCATTATTGATGAGCTGATCATCGTATTGATGTGTGCGCCACTGTTTACGCCGATTGCTGTTGCCTTGGGATATGACCCAATCTGGTTTGGTATTTTGATGATTCTAAATATTGAAATTGCGGTACAGACTCCGCCGTACGGTTTCGCATTGTTCTATTTAAAAGGGATTGCTCCACCCGGCGTAACCATGATGGATATCTACCGCTCTATTGCCCCGTTTATTCTGTTGAAGTTGTGTGTGTTAATACTGTGCATGGTCTTTCCAGAGGTGGTGTTGTGGTTACCGAATAAATTAATGGGAGAGAGCTAATATGAGTTTTCAATCAGTATTACTGCCAGTCGAAATGGTATCCCCTGAGGCTGTGGGAAAAGAGATGAGGATAGCACTGGATTTGATTGCCGATGATGGGGTCATCGACATCATGTTTGTTGATGATGTCTCAGTACATCACAGCATGGCGGCCTCAATGACTTACGGTTATGAGAAAAAGTTTGACGCGCACACGTTTTTAACTGAGATCATTGAACATTGGGTACCGGAAACAAATCGCGGAAAAACAGTGGTTCGTCATGGGGTAATTTATGATGAGATTGTCGCGCAAGCACGTAAAAGTGAGGTTGACGCGATTATTATGGCGTCCGCCAAACCTAAGTTTCGTTCCTACTTTTTAGGTTCCAACGCCTCAAAAGTGGTGCGGCATGCAAGCTGCTCAGTGGTGGTCGTTCGTTGACTCATGTTCAATAAAAGAAGAATCCCCTGAGTCAAATTTCATAAATGCTTGGTTTACTTGTTCAGTTAGCCAAGCATCACTAAGCGTTTGCCCTTTACTGCGTGCTAACAAATGTTAGCACGCAGTAATGAAAGCAACAAACTTGATCACATATTACAATAGAACATCATATTTGAACCCGTAACTGCTCAATTTTATGGCATCAGAAATTGTCGCCTACATGATGTTGTTTCGCACCAAACCCCGCTCTAAAGGGTTATATTTAGGGGAGTGTGTAAACGCAGAATAAAAAAGAGCCGTCACATATGACGGCTCAGTATTGTTATCAAAATTGAGTAGAAAATGAACTTACGATAGCTCGTATTTTTTCAGTTTTCGATACAGGGTAGCGATACCGATACCCAACTCATTGGCAACTTGTTTACGACTGTCTAAACGAGTTATCGCCTCTTCAATACGGATCTTCTCCATCTCTTCTAAGCTGATGTTATTATCATCAAAATTGATCTGACTGACGACTGAAGAGAATGACTTCTGTTCAACTCCTTGCTGCATAGAGATCTCAAGATAAGGCGGAAGAAGGTCGACATCAATTTGGTCACCATCTGGCACAATATTGACCAAATATTCAATCAGATTACTCAGCTCACGCACATTGCCTGGCCATTGGTAATGCTCTAAACAGTTGAGTGCATTGGCGCTAATTCCAGGATATGAAACGCCGATTCTTCTGGTGTGCATATCAAGGAAGAAACTGACCAACAAAGCAACATCACCCTCTCGATCTTTCAGTGCAGGCAGATGAAGCGGGATGACATTCAAACGATAAAACAGATCTTCGCGGAATTGATTGGTGACAATCATCTCTTCAAAGTTCTTATTGGTGGCCGAAATTACTCGAATGTCGATTGGAATCGCTTTGTTAGCTCCGATGGGCATTACTTCACGCTCTTCAAGCACGCGTAGCAGTTTAGCTTGCAGCGTCATTGACATATCACCGATTTCATCCAGAAACAGTGTTCCGCCGTTAGCCGCTTGAATTAAGCCAGTTTTACCTTTACTTGAAGCGCCAGTAAATGCTCCTTTCATGTAACCGAACAGTTCACTTTCAAGAAGTTGCTCTGGAATTGCCGCACAGTTTAGGGCAATAAAAGGGGCTTTATTGCGGTTACTTAAATCGTGAATCGCTTTGGCAAAAACCTCTTTCCCCGTGCCACTTTCCCCGCGGATCAAAATGCTTGAAGGACTTTTAGAGACACGTAAAATCAGCGTTTTCAGTTTTTTGATATTTTCAGACTCACCAATAATAGAGCTGAACTGCTCAGGCTCATTTGCACTGGTAGTGATGGAGGCATTGGGTTGATAAAAAGCCATTAAAAATAACTTATGGCTGCTAATGTTATGAAACTGGCCTACCACTAACTCCTGCATATTACCAAAAGAGATTATGTGCTGTTGGTGACCCTTTAACTCATTGTTATGATGAGAAAGCGGTTGAATGTTCACTTTCACACTCAATAGATCGTTTTTAGCGATGTGCAGTTTAGACAGTGCAGGTTGATTACCGTACATAACCCGATTGCTCTCATCCAACACCAATACACCTTGATCCATATTCTCAATTAAACTTGTGAATACAACATCAAGCTCACCTTTTGGCTCTGACTCTTTAAATTCGAGCACTTTAGACACAAATATGCGAGAGATGTGGCGGATGTAGTCAGAGAACAGCTGAACGTTATCCTTAATACGTTCACGGGATTCAACGCTAAACGCAACCAGACTTAGCACCCCAATACAGCGGTCTTCTACCATGATGGGCACCCCTAAAAAGGCAGTTTCACGGCAGTTATCTATGCTGCTGCAACCCTGACAAAGTGGGTCGGTGCGTGATTTCATCACAATTTTTTCTTGATGACTTTCGATGATGTAGCGAAATATTCTAGAGCTTGCGTTATTTTTCTTCCCAAAGGATTTACTGTAAGGACCAGTACCAGCGATTCGAACCAAATCTGCATCAACCACTTCTGCATCCAGCTGTAAAACAGCAGATAGCATTTGCGTAAATCGCAAAATAGTAGGTTGTAGTTTCATTAGCTCTGAAGGGGAGGCATTGTTCAACATATTTCTCTTCTTCTTATTATTATTAATATCCTCTAGTTATAGCAATTCTCCACTCTTTAGAATTGACCTGTATCAGTTATAGGGATTTACAAAATTAACCACCTCTGTTTTTGCTACCGTGATCACACCAGATTATCAGAATGATAAAACCAAAACGCCAGCTATCATTTTGGTCACTATCATTGAGAGGAAAATTATTGAAAAGTGATAGTGCTTTTATTGATTTTCTTTAACTAATTGATTTAATTGCTTTAAATAAAATATTAATTTTTGGCATACTTCTTGGATATATGTATTCAAACGCAACAATCCCACATGAAATTTAGTAACAAGAAACAATACTTTTGGATACAAATATTAACGAATTAGGAATGAATAATGAAAAATATCAATGAGCTTATCAAGGAAATTAACGCACTGAAATCTGAGCTACATCAAAAAGACTTTCTATTAACATGGGAGCAATCTCCTGAAGAGCTAGAACGTGTGTTAAAGACAGCTAAAGCGTTGAAAATGCTAAGATCTGAAAACATTGCGACGAACGTATTCAAAAATGGTCTAGGTATCTCACTTTTCCGCGACAATTCAACTCGCACTCGTTTCTCATACGCTTCTGCAATCAACATGTTAGGTCTTGCTCAACAAGATCTTGATGAAGGTAAATCTCAAATTGCTCATGGCGAAACAGTACGTGAAACAGCAAACATGATCTCTTTCTGTGCAGATGCTATCGGCATCCGTGATGACATGTACTTGGGCGCTGGTAATGCTTACATGCGTGAAGTGGGTGAAGCACTTGATGATGGTGTTAAAGAGGGCGTTCTTCCTCATCGTCCTGCTCTAGTAAACCTACAGTGTGATATTGACCACCCAACACAGTCTATGGCTGACCTTGCATGGCTTGAAGAGCATTTTGGTGACCTGAAAGAGCTTAAAGGCAAAAAAATCGCAATGACTTGGGCATACTCTCCAAGCTACGGAAAACCACTTTCAGTGCCACAGGGCATCATTGGTTTGATGACTCGTTTTGGCATGGACGTAACACTGGCTCACCCAGAAGGGTATGACCTTATTCCTGAAGTTGTTGAAGAAGCGAAGAAAAATGCAAAAGCTTCTGGCGGTACGTTTACTCAAGTAGCATCAATGGAAGAAGCGTTTGATGGTGCTGACATCGTTTACCCTAAATCTTGGGCTCCTTACAAGGTGATGGAGCGTCGTACTACGATGTTACGTGCTAACGATCATGAAGGTCTTAAATCACTTGAGCAAGAGTGTTTAGCACAGAATGCCCTACACAAAGATTGGCATTGTACTGAAGAGATGATGACAAAAACAAAAGATGGTGAAGCACTGTACATGCACTGTCTACCTGCCGATATTAGTGGCGTATCTTGCAAAGAAGGTGAAGTTGAAGAGGCCGTATTTGAGAAATACCGTATCGCAACTTACAAAGAAGCAAGCTGGAAGCCATATATCATTGCATCAATGATCTTAAACCGTAAGTACCAAGAGCCTGGACTTGTTATTCAGCAACTGCTTGATGCTGCAGAAAAACGCGTTAAATAGTGATCAAATTAAGGAGGTGACGCTCACCTCCTTCTCTTCTTAAAAGCATAGTGAGGTCGAATTGTGACTACATTTTCATTAAAAATGGAGATCGCTGATAACAAACATTTTAACGGTCAGTTGTCTCCTCTGTTCACACAAGCGGAAGCCGAAAAAGCGCGTTCGTTTCATCAAAAAGTAGAAGGCTATAAGCCGACGCCTCTTCAATCTCTAGACTGCTTAGCTAAAGAGATTGGGGTTGGCAAAATCTTAATCAAAGATGAGTCACAACGATTTGATCTTTGTGCATTCAAAATGTTGGGTGGCGCATACGCGATTGCTCGTCTTCTATGTGACGAGTACAAGCTAGATATTAATAAGTTTGATTTTGCCCAGCTTAAGAATGACATCAAAGAGAAGATGACCTTTGCTACCGCAACTGATGGAAACCATGGACGTGGTGTTGCATGGGCAGCTGAAAAACTTGGCCAAAATGCAGTGGTATACATGCCAAAAGGTGCAGCGGACGAGCGTGTAAACAACATCCGTGCATTGGGTGCTAAGTGCATCGTTACCGATATGAACTATGACGACACCGTTCGTTTAGCCATTAAAACCTCTGAAGAGAATGGCTGGAAGGTTGTACAAGATACGGCTTGGGAAGGTTACGAGAAAATCCCAACGTGGATCATGCAAGGTTACACCACCTTAGCGGCTGAAGCGGTTGAGCAGATGGCTGAACTGGGCATCAAGCAACCAACGCACGTTGTTTTACAAGCTGGTGTTGGTGCATTAGCGGGTGGCGTATTGGGTTACTTATGTGACCTTTATGGCGCGAAAAATTTGCACTCTATCGTGATTGAGCCAGAACTGGCTGACTGTATTTACCGTTCAGGCATCAGTGAAAAAGGCGACATGGTTAATGTTGATGGCGATCTTGCCACCATTATGGTTGGACTTGCCTGTGGCGAGCCGAATCCACTGGGCTGGCCTGTATTGCGCGACTGTGCAACACAATTTATCTCATGTGACGACAAAGTTGCGGCATTAGGTATGCGAGTACTGGGTAATCCACTCGGAAGCGATGCTCGTGTTGTATCTGGTGAGTCTGGCGCCGTTGGTGCTGGTCTACTTGCCGCCGTTCATACCCATAAAGATAAAGAACAACTACTAAGCAAATTGGGACTCAACAGTGAGTCTGTGGTTCTGCTTATCAACACCGAAGGCGATACAGATCCGGTGAACTATCGTGATGTAGTTTGGGGCGGAAAATTCGCAACAACTGCTTAATCAACGCATTCAAAAATAATTCTAAATCAAGGTTGGGCCGGTGAAGCACCGCCTGACAGAAGGAGTAATACAAATGACTATGAATATTCCGTTTAATACTGTGTTAGAAAAAGCACAAGAGTATAAAGCTGACATGAGCCGCTTCCTACGTGACATGATCGCTATCCCTAGTGAGAGCTGTGACGAAGAGAAGGTTGTCTTAAGAATTAAAGAAGAGATGGAAAAAGTAGGCTTCGATAAAGTAGAAATCGATCCTATGGGTAACGTATTAGGTTGGATTGGTCACGGACCACACTTGATTGCGATGGATGCACACATCGATACCGTTGGTGTGGGTAACCTTGAAAACTGGGATTTCGACCCGTATGAAGGTATGGAAGATGACGAAGTGATCGGTGGTCGTGGTACCTCTGATCAAGAAGGCGGCATGGCTTCAATGGTTTACGCAGGTAAAATCATCAAAGATCTAGGTCTTGAAGATGAGTATACGTTGCTTGTAACGGGTACTGTGCAAGAAGAAGATTGTGATGGTCTTTGCTGGCAGTACATTATCGAACAAAGCAATATCCGTCCTGAGTTTGTCGTTTCTACTGAGCCAACAGATTGCCAAATCTATCGTGGTCAACGTGGCCGCATGGAAATCCGTGTCGACGTACCTGGTGTGAGCTGTCACGGTTCTGCACCTGAGCGTGGCGACAATGCCATCTTCAAAATGGGTACTGTGTTAGGTGAGCTAGAAGGTCTATCTCATAACCTTGGTGATGACGATTTCCTAGGTAAAGGAACATTGACTGTTTCTGAGATCTTCTTCACTTCTCCAAGCCGTTGTGCAGTTGCTGATAGCTGTGCTGTCTCTATTGACCGTCGTTTAACTTGGGGCGAGACATGGGAAGGCGCACTGGAAGAGATTCGCGCTCTACCTGCTGTTAAAGCAGCAAACGGTGTGGTTTCTATGTACGAATACAACCGCCCAGCTTACACCGGCCTTGTTTACCCAACAGAGTGTTACTTCCCAACGTGGAAAATCGATTCTGAGCACGTAGCAACCAAAACATTAGAAGCGTCTTACGAGCTACTATTTGATAAGAAGCCGACTGTTGATAAGTGGACTTTCTCAACGAATGGCGTATCTATCATGGGTCGTCACGGTATTCCAGTCATCGGTTTCGGTCCTGGTAAAGAGCCTGAAGCACACGCTCCAAACGAAAAAACGTGGAAAGATCATCTTGTAACTTGTGCTGCAATGTACGCAGTCATCCCACAAATGTATCTGAAAGAGCTTAAAAAATAGAGTAACAACCAGAGGCTATCTTCACCGGTAGCCTCATTATTGATATTTACCGTCTTGGGACTATCGGTTTGACTGCTTATTTCGATGGTAAGGGTTCCAAGACGGTCTTTTGCAACAAAAGTAAAAAAGGAAACTGGTATGTCACTGAATATCCAGCCACTATTATCTGATTATGATTTCAATAAACAATCGACCCTTATTATTAATGGGATAGTCGTTGATGCTCATAGTGAAACCAAGCAACAGATCTTGATTGAAAATGGCAAAATTTCTCAGGTTGCTCCTGCTATTACCGATTACCCTTCAGACACCAATATTATCGATGCTGCTGGCCTCTATGTGATGCCTGGCGGAATTGATGTTCATACCCACTTTAATATCGATGTTGGTATCAGCCGCAGTGCTGATGATTTCTACACCGGAACCCGTTCGGCGGCGTGCGGTGGCACCACCATGATTATCGACCATATGGGTTTTGGACCTAGAAATTGCAACCTCCATCATCAACTTAAAGTCTATAAAGAGTATGCGCTTGATAAAGCGGTGATTGACTACAGCTTCCATGGCGTTATTCAACACGTCAATGATGAGATTCTTTCCGAAATGCAATCTATGGTTGAAGAAGAGGGCATATCTAGCTTTAAAATGTACCTAACTTATGGCTATAAATTGAATGATGATGAGGTGCTTCGAGCCTTGCATCAACTTAATAAAGTCAATGCATTGACCACCGTTCACCCAGAGAATGATGCCGCTATTGCCTTGCGTCGCAGCAAGCTGATTGAAGAGGGAAAAACCGCCGCAAAATATCATCCAATCAGTCGTCCACTGGAATGTGAAGCGGAAGCCATTGCAAGAATGATCAATCTGGCACGTTTGGCTGACAATACACCACTGTATATCGTACATCTCTCTAATGGTTTAGGCCTGGATTACATTCGTTTAGCGCGTAACAACAAACAACCAGTCTGGGCGGAAACCTGCCCACAGTATCTGCTGCTAGATGACAGCTGTTATGAGCGTGAAGATGCTGTGAAATTCATTCTTAGCCCACCACTTAGACCAAAAGAAGAGCTCGAAAAAATGTGGCAAGGGCTATGCGATGGCAGCATCGATACCGTAGCAACAGACCACTGTTCATTTAATTACCAGACACAAAAACTGCAAGGCAAAGATGACTTCACCAAATGTCCAAATGGGATGTCTGGGGTAGAAACTCGCATGCCATTGCTGTTTTCAGAAGGCGTGATGTCCGGGCGAATTACCCCAAGACATTTCGTTGAATTAACCAGTTACATGCCGGCCAAATTGTTTGGTCTATACCCACAAAAAGGGTGTTTAGCGGTAGGTTCTGATGCAGATTTAGTGCTATTTGACCCGAAACAGAAGGTCAAAATTAGCCAAGATTTATTGCACGACAACATTGATTATACCCCGTTTGAAGAGTTTGAGAGTCACGGCTGGCCGGTAATGACCATCAGCTGTGGTGATGTTGTGGCGTGCAATGGTGAATTTATGGGGAAAGCCGGGAATGGCCGCTTTATTCACCGCAAACCTTTCCTCCAATAATAGGATTGGGGAGAGTTATTTTTAATGGTTTTGAAAGTTTAGGAGTATATATGAAACCAACAGCTGTCGTTGCCCTAGGTGGTAACGCGCTTCTTCGTCGTGGTGATGCACCAAGTTGCGATAACCAATTGTTGAACATAAAAATTGCAGCCAAAGCAATCGCAAAAATCGCGGTTGATTACAAGGTAGCAATCGTGCACGGAAATGGCCCGCAAGTTGGGCTATTGGCGCTGCAAAATCTGGCGTATAAAGAAGTAGCACCGTATCCACTGGATGTACTTGGCGCAGAGAGCCAGGGCATGATTGGATACATGTTGGCGCAAGAGTTACAAAATCTAATGCCAACAACTGAAGTATCAACCTTGCTAACGCGTATCGAGATTGATGCGAATGATAACAGCATGGCGGATCCTTCTAAGTTCGTAGGCCCTGTCTACAACAAAGAAGAAGCGGCCACACTTGCTGAAGCGAACAACTGGATCATGAAAGCCGATGGCGAATACATGCGTCGCGTGGTGCCTTCACCAAAACCGATGAACATCGTAGACAAAAAATCCATCGACACCTTATTAGGTGCAGGCAACATTGTTATTTGTTGTGGCGGTGGCGGTATTCCTGTTTGTCGTACAGACAATGGCTTCAAAGGTGTTGAAGGTGTTATCGATAAAGATCTATCAGCAACATTGCTGGCTAAACAGTTAGGCGCAGAAAAGCTGTTGATTCTAACGGACGCAGACGCTGTTTACCTTGATTGGGGAACAGACAAGCAACGTGCACTTAATAACGTCACACCTGAAGAGCTGGCTAAGCATCACTTCCCAGCAGGATCAATGGGACCAAAAGTTGAAGCGGCAGCAGACTTTGCTAAGTTTGGTGGTCGTGCATACATCGGTGCTCTTGAGCAGAGTGTTGAAGTACTGGCTGAAGAAGCTGGAACCTGTGTCGCCATGGCGTAAAACATGTAAAACACAGTAATAAAGAGAAAAATGCACCCAAAAATAATGATAAAAGTGGTGCATTTTTACCATCTAAAAGGTAGAACATTATGAGCAATTGTCCTAAGGATATGACACTCCCCCCAGATTTAACTGCTAAAAAAGGGTCTGGTCCTGTCCGCACGAAATTACCTGTTTATTCAAATTCCCTCCCGCCTTGTAACCACGCCTGCCCAACTGGCAGTAACATTCAAGCATGGTTATCACTAGCGCAATCTGAACGATACGAAGAAGCCTTCCAACAACTCATCCAAAACAATCCAATGCCTGCTATTCATGGTCGTGTCTGTTATCACCCGTGTGAGTCTGCGTGTAACCGAGCGGATGTTGATCAAGCCGTGAGTGTACATGCGGTTGAACGTTACCTCGGTGACGAAGCGATCAAACAGAAATGGCGCGTTCGTTTCGAAGCGGAGCCAAGCGGTAAAAAAGTATTGATAGTCGGCGCAGGTCCAAGTGGTTTGGCAACGGCGTATCACCTAAAACGTAAAGGCCACGATGTTGAGATCCGTGATGCAGCCCCGATGGCGGGTGGCATGATGCATTTTGGTATTCCAGCTTACCGTCTGCCGCGCGATATCCTGCACAGCGAAGTGGAACGTATTGCAGCGATGGGCATTAAAATTGTGCTCAATCATACAGTCGAAGATCTGCTTGCTGAGAAGATTAAAGGCAACTTTGATGCGGTATTCCTTGCCATTGGTGCTCACGTTGGCCGCGGCGTTGATATTCCAAATGACAAACCGGAACTGGTCAACGATGCCGTCACTTATTTGCGTGATATTGAGTTAGGCACTGCGCCGAAACTGGGTAAACGTGTTGCCATTTATGGTGGTGGTAATACCGCGATGGATGCGGCTCGTACTGCACGCAGAATGGGATCTGAGGTGGTGGTTATCTACCGTCGCGATCGCGCTAACATGCCAGCGCATGATTTTGAGTGTGTAGAAGCGATGGAAGAGGGGGTTGAGTTTCATTGGCAACGTACCATCAATCAGATCGACGGTACTACTTTTACCCTTGAGAAAATGGCCATTGTTGATGGTCGTCCTAAACCAACCGGTGAATATGAAACCATTGAGATTGACTCATTAATCTTAGCGTTAGGCCAAAATATTGATACCAAACTGACTGAATCTATCCCGGGTGTTGAGTATAAATACGACGGCACAGTGATGGTGAATGACCAGATGATGACCGGTTACAAAGGGTTGTTTGCTGGCGGTGACATGGTGCCGTGCGATCGTACAGTGACCATCGCCGTTGGACACGGTAAAAAAGCCGCGGCCAATATCGATGTTTTCTTACAAAATCGCATCTACACCAAAATCATCAAAGAGCCGTTGATTAAACTGGATAAATTGCACCTGTGGTACAAAACGGATGCCGAGCAGAGTGAACAACCAGCTATTCCGGTTAAGCAGCGCGCCACGTCGTTTGATGAGGTGATTGGTGGGCTAACCGAGCAAGAAGCACTGTATGAAGCTCAGCGCTGTTACTCATGTGGCAACTGTTTTGAATGTAATGGCTGTTTAGCTGCCTGTCCACACGGCGCCATCACCTCTTTAGGTGAAGGCAAAGGGTACAAGGTTGATTATGACAAGTGTACTGGCTGCGAAGCCTGTTATTCACAATGTCCTTGTCACGCGATTGAAATGATCGCGGCAGAAACGGAGTAGGTGAGCATCATGACAGTAATTCAAACATTAGAAGAGAAACACCAAAAAACCTGGCAGAGTAAAAACAATCTGTCGACAGAATCGGTGATGCACACCTGCGATGGTAACGAAGCAACGGCTCATATTGCTTATCGCGTGAGTGAGGTGTGTGCCATCTACCCAATTACCCCATCATCGACCATGGCCGAGTTTGCCGACCAGTGGGCAGCGGAAGATATGCGTAACATTTGGGGTAACATTCCTCTGATCGCCGCCATGCAGAGTGAGGGCGGCGCGGCAGGTACGGTTCACGGCTCACTGCAAAGTGGCGCATTAACCACCACTTTCACCGCATCGCAAGGGTTAATGCTGATGTTGCCTAACATGTACAAAATTGCGGGTGAATTAACCTCCGCTGTTTTCCATGTGGCTGCGCGTTCGTTGGCGGCGCAAGGTTTGTCTATCTTTGGTGATCACCAAGATGTTATGGCGGCTCGTGGTACCGGTTTTGCGTTGTTGGCCTCATCATCCGTGCAAGAAGCGCATGACATGGCTTTAGTGTCACACGCGGCAACGTTGGAGTCTCGCATCCCATTTATTCACTTCTTTGATGGTTTTAGAACCTCACACGAAGTGAACAAAGTGAAATTGATCTCCGATGCTCATATAAGAGAGATGATCTCAGATGAGCTGGTACGTCAGCATCGAAAAAGAGGGTTAAGTCCAGATACTCCGTTTATTCGAGGTACAGCGCAGAACCCTGATGTCTACTTCCAAGGACGTGAAACCGTTAATCCATTTTATGCCAACACGCCTGAGATAGTTCAGAACTGCATGGATAAATTGGCGACTTTAACGGGTCGCAGCTACAAACTGTTCGAATACCATGGGCATGCAGATGCCGAGCATGTTGTGATTGCAATGGGTTCCGGTATTGAAACGGTGAAAGAGACGGTTGAGTATCTAGCAGGCAAGGGTGAAAAAGTGGGTGTACTGCAAGTGCGCTTATATCGTCCGTTGTCTGCCAAACACTTTATTGCTGAGTTGCCACTGAGCACCAAGAAAATTACTATTTTGGATAGAACCAAAGAGCCAGGCGCCAATGCTGATCCTCTGTTCCAGGATGTGTTAACGGCGCTTATCGATTCAGTCGGCGTAGACAGTGATTGTCCGTTTACTACTATGCCTCGCTTGATTGCAGGTCGTTATGGGCTGTCGAGCAAAGAGTTTACACCAGCAATGGTAAAAGCGATTTTCGACAACTCAGCTCTGGCAACGCCTAAGCATCACTTTACCATCGGCATTATTGATGATGTGTCAAACTCACACCTTGAGTATGATGCAAGTTTTGATATTGAGTCGCAAGATGTGGTTCGAGCCATGTTCTATGGTTTGGGCGCTGATGGAACGGTTGGAGCCAACAAAAACACCATCAAAATCATTGGTGAAGATCCTGAATACTACGCTCAAGGCTACTTTGTTTATGACTCCAAAAAATCAGGGTCACAAACCGAGTCACACCTGCGCTTTGGTAAGCAGCCGATTAACAGCCCATATCTGATTCAATCGGCGAACTTTATCGCCTGTCACCAAGCCACGTTCTTAGACAGCACAGACATGCTGGCAAAAGCGGCAGACAACGCCACCTTCCTGCTTAACTCAACGGTATCTGCTGACGAGTTATGGGACACGTTACCTGCAAAAATGCAGCAGCAATTAATAGAGCGCAACATGAAACTCTATGTGGTTGATGCCTATAAAGTCGCGAAAGATACGGACATGGGCAGCCGCATTAACACTATTATGCAAACCTGTTTCTTTGCCTTATCTGGGGTGTTAGATAAAGATCTGGCCATCAGTAAAATCAAAAAAGCGATTAAGAAAAGTTATCAGGTTAAAGGTGACGCCATCGTTCAGAAGAACTTTGCCGCCGTTGATCATACTTTAGCGCATCTGTATGAAGTTGAAGTGCAAAGTGCGGTTACAGCCAAAGAGCAAACCAAAGCGATTGTTTCCGATCAAGCGCCGGAGTTTGTGCGAAAAGTCACCGCACAGATGATGGCAGGCAAAGGGGATCTGATCCCAGTATCGCAATTGCCTGTTGATGGTACCTATCCTTCTGCTACCACGCAGTGGGAAAAACGTAACATCGCTCAACAGTTGCCAATTTGGGAAGAGGACGCCTGTATTCAGTGTGGTAACTGTAGCATCGTCTGTCCTCATGCTGCCATTCGAGCCAAATTCTATGATCGATCGATCTTAGAAGACGCGCCGGACGGATACAAATCAGCGCCAATTAC
>JAESQY010000183.1 GCA_016764915.1 Aliivibrio sp.
AATATACCGATTGAGTTTATTAAAGTGCACCACGAGGCTAATGGTAACTTCCCTAACGGTATTCCAAACCCACTGTTACCTGATTGCCGCGCTGATACGACCAATGCGGTCATCAAACATGGTGCAGATATGGGCATTGCTTGGGATGGCGATTTTGACCGCTGTTTCTTGTTTGATCAACATGGCGAGTTTATTGAAGGTTATTACATTGTTGGACTGCTGGCCGAAGCATTTCTACAAAAAGATCCCGGAGCAAAAATCATTCACGACCCACGGTTAAGCTGGAATACCGTGGACATTGTCGAAAAGAATGGTGGCACTGCCATCATGTCGAAAACCGGTCACGCTTTTATTAAAGAGCGCATGCGAAAAGAGGATGCGGTTTATGGTGGAGAGATGAGTGCGCACCACTACTTCAGAGATTTCTCCTATTGCGACAGCGGCATGATCCCATGGATTTTAGTGGCTGAGCTATTGTGCGTAAAAAACACCCAACTCTCAGAAGTCGTTAAGGAAAGAATCAAAAACTACCCATCATCAGGCGAGCTAAACTTTAAAATTGCTGATCCTAAAGCAGCGATAGCTCACGTAAGATCAACACTTGAACCTGAAGCGATTGGCGTTGATGAGACCGACGGGATTAGCCTCGATTTTGGTGATTGGCGCTTTAATCTCAGATCATCAAATACTGAACCCGTAGTACGTTTGAATGTTGAATCTCGTCATAATATTCCATTAATGGAAGAGAAAACCAAACAGATCATTACGCTACTACAAGCGCACTAAGCGCACTTCAACGCCTCAAACATTATATTTGTTTGAGGCTTCCCCTTCATTCCTAACGCTAAACCGACGAAAATCTTTACTCTTATCTCTCATACTGACAAAACAGTTTTTATAATAAGAGCAGAATATGAAGATATACCGACCGAATAAGCTACGTTGATTCGATGGCTTTAGAGAACTTCATTGAGTACATTCTAGAGTCTGCAATTTCTAATAACAGATGCACATTTTCCCCGTCTTTCGGGTATTGACTGGTACCAATACTGGTCGATAAATAGGATTGCTTAGATTGAATGACCTGAAATGGTGTAACAAAGCACTGCTGAATAACCTTTTCCATATGGTTGATCTCTGTGCGACTGGTTGATTCAATCACTAAAGCAAACTCATCACCACCAATTCTAAAGAACTGATAATTCTCGACCGCTATTTTCCTTAACCTCTCTACCACTATCTTCAGCGCTTTATCGCCGGCATGATGACCAAAACTGTCATTGATACTCTTAAAACCATTAAGGTCGAGCATGAAGAGGGTAAATACTTGTTGTCGATTTTTTATCTCCTCTAAATATTGAAAAAGAGCCAATCGATTATGTTGTCCTGTCAAAGGATCAGTCAACGATGCTAAACGATGTTGAGAGGACTCTTTGTGCAGAATAAAGGCAATCATCAATGCACTCGCGATCGTCAGCAAGACTAATCCAAACTGCAGCTGACTGAACAACAGCACTTCATCTTGTTGTTTTTGATACAACGGATTTTTTAGTTTAAAGTTTTGATTTATAAAAGTAATCGTTGATATATAGATTTCATTCAACTCTTCAGAGAATTGAGCAGCCATAGCAGGACTGGTTTTTGCTTGTACAAGCAGCGGTTCAAGGGATTTGAACTGTTCAAATGTTTTAGGTATAAACGCTTTAAATTTTGGCAGAGAGAGTAGATTACTCGATTCACGCCCTGTCATAATAAGATCAAAGCGACTCCACGTTAATTCATATTTAAGCTCAACTATTGGAAAATATTCAGGCGTATCATGCAAGTAAATGGCTACAGTGGATAACTCAGCAAACTCTTTGGTCAATTGAAACAAAAACCACGTTGTTTCAGTCTGCAGGTCATTCAATGAACGAGACAGCTCTTTGGCGCCTTTTAGTACAAATATATTGGCAATAATAAGTACGACAGATAATACTATTACACCAACTTTGGCCCGTTTTAATTTCATCATTAAAGAGCGGTTGTCCCATTTAATCATTAGCGATAACTTCTATTTTTTCCAATTGCCACACCATCTGAGTATAATAATAAGGGGTATTCAGTTCTGCGTATTGGTCCAGTGGCAAAATAAGCCAGAAAGGCCCTTTATTACGAATTTTCATCGGTTTACTATTTTTATAGTATGCAATAATTGGCTTATATTTTTTAATATCGCTCATCTGAATAACCGCCGCGTAGTTATTTAATCCATATAAAATAACGGCTTTAGCTTCAGTAATACCTTGCGACTGTAACAACTCAATCAGTGACACACCGGTGTAGGTATTAGCCTCGGGAGTCCAAGGTAAATCGGTGGTGTACTCAGAGACAGGAAGTGAGATAATTTGTTCAAAGGTTAGCGTTTTCTCGGTACCAGCTACATTTTTGATAATTAAAGAGGCCGCATTAATATTAAAACTCATTAATAACCAAGCAAAAAATACAGTCCACTTCATTAGTGACTCTCCATAGCCTTCAATCAAACTCTGACTACTGAATTCCATCCTGCAGAGAGCATTAAAATAATTATTATTGATTATAACATCACCAATAAAAAACAAAAGCATGAGAAATTAATGACCGTTTATGAACATTAGTGCGTATTTGCAATTTTCATTTCAAATTATTATTCAAAAATGAATCAATATCTCCATGCTGACATGCTTAATAAAATTTCTTTATTTTTAGATAATTAGCAAATAACACTTCTTATTTTCAACCAATAACCCGCTAAATTACCCGCTATCGTTTTGATATCTTTATCGAAATGAGAAGTTCTTCACTGATAAATAAACACCCTCAATCAAACTACCGCAATTGATATAATTATAATCTATAGTACTCGGGGTTTACTTTAATGAATATTAAGAAAAAATTGATACTCACGACCGTTACGGCCATTGTTCTAACATCAACACTGCTCACTTTTATTGCTAGCCAAGCCGCCAAAAACTCGATAGAAAATCGACTCTACAATACTGAACTGCCTGCGGTGCTACTTTCAGTAACAGAAGGGATAGAAAAAAACTTAACCACTGCGCTTGTTGTATCAAAATCGCTTGCAACCAATCCCGACTACCTGCCTTTAATTAAAAATGGTGAACTCTCCTCCCACGAACCGCAAGTCAATCAGTATCTCTCCTCAATCAAAAAAGAGTATGGCGCCATTGCTTCATTTATCATCCCCTCAAAAAGTGGGCACTATTATACGGACAGAGGCCTTATAAAGACGCTGTCTAAACAAAAAGAGAGTGACCAGTGGTTTTATCAATTTTTACAAAGTGGTAAGCAGTATGCGTTATCACTTGATATCGACTCTGAGAGTAATGATGCCGTGCTGTTTATTAATTATGCGGTCAAGAGTAATGGAGAGACTATTGGTGTCGCTGGAGTCGGGTTTTTATTGGCTGAAATGACCGAGATGATTAACGCATACAAAATAGGTGAGCGTGGTCAGGTATTTTTAACGAATGCTGATGGAGTGATTCAACTGCATCGATCCCAAAATTCCCGAGATAAAAAGATTTCTGACTATTTCGATCAATCAATGGCTGGTTTCTTAAATCAAGATAGCATTCAAATTGATGCACTGTCAGGCTCAAAAGGCGATCAAATTGTCGCTTCACAATATCTGCCTCTACTTGATTGGTTTGTCGTCGCCGAACTGCCTGCAGATGAGGTCTATCAAGATACCAGTGATTTAACTCGAACTCTCATCTTAGTCGGGGTGGCCATTACTCTGTTATTTACGTTTATTGCCACTTGGCTTATCTCTAAAGTCATCAATCCACTCAACCATGTCGGTAAAATGCTGGAAGAGATCTCATCTGGTGAAGGAGATTTAACAAGGCGCCTTGATGACAGTACTAATGATGAAATCGGGGCGCTATCGGGTAGCTACAACCGTTTTGTCGAATCTTTAGCTGATATGCTAAAACAGGTTCAGAGCACAACTACCCAATTATTAGAGGGCGTCAAATCCATTGATGTTCAGATGAATAACATCAGTCAAGATGTATTAAAGCAGCAGAGCCAAACTGAAATGATGGCGACTGCTATTCAAGAGATGGGTCACACCGCTGATGAAATCGCATCAAATGCCAATCACGCAGCTCAAAGCACTGGCGAGGTAGACATTGCAGCAGTAGATGGCAGTAACTCTGTAGAAGAGACCATTTCTCATGTTATTGAGATGGAGAACAAACTGAGCTCGACCACCGAGGTTATCCAACAGTTAGCAAAAGAAACCCTGGCAATTAATACCATGCTTGAGGTGATTCATGGTATCTCAGAGCAGACTAATTTGCTGGCACTAAACGCAGCGATTGAAGCAGCCAGAGCCGGAGAACAAGGTCGTGGATTTGCCGTTGTTGCCGATGAGGTTCGCACTCTTGCTCAGCGCAGCAATCAATCAACGGTTGAAATCAAAACCATCATTGAACGCCTGCAACAAAAATCAGACCAAAGTGTGGCTGCAATGGAGAGTGGTGTTAAAACAGCTGAAAAATCCAA
>JAESQY010000184.1 GCA_016764915.1 Aliivibrio sp.
CATACGGTCAGCTTCATCCATTACTAATATCTCTAACTGATCTAGGCGCACGGCTCTTTGATTCATCAAATCAAGCAAACGACCCGGCGTTGCAACCAATACATCTGCGCCTTGACGCATTCTCATCATTTGTGGATTGATTTTTACACCACCAAAAACAACCGCTGATGACATCGGTAAAAATTTGTTATACGTCGCCACGTTTTCCGCGACTTGCGCTGCAAGTTCACGGGTTGGTGTTAGTATTAGTGCTCTTACTTGGTTTGCTCTTACCTTTGGTCCAGTAGACAAACGCTGCAACAGTGGCAGCGTAAAGCCCGCTGTCTTCCCCGTACCTGTCTGTGCCGCAGCCATAATATCTCGGCCATCTAACACGGCTGGGATTGCTTTTTCTTGAATTGGCGACGGTGTTTTATAACCTTGCAGTGCAACGGCTTTTAGGAGCGGGGCAATAAGGCCCAAGGAGTCAAAACTCATATATCTTCGTTCTCTTAATCTATTTTTTTGCTCGAATGAGCGGCGTGTAGCTTACAGCATGCAGTAAATAAGAGCTATCAATAAAAAACCCAACGTAGATTACCGTCGGGCTTCATCTCAATTCAATGTTTCATTATGATTAACAGCTCTGTTCCATTAAGAACTGAATATCATCATCTTCACCGAAATATTCGGCCTCTTGCTGATAACGGAACAGTTTTAAAGGTTTACCATTCGCAGCTCGGTAGCGTAATTTCCCATCTTGCACATGCAATAATGTTCCTTCAGGGATCCCGACAACCATTTCATGCTGATTGATAGCCAAGAACTCTTCAATTCGTTCATCACGAGTCTCACCCATGTGCCCACTGATTGATGCTTCAATATAGTGAGGGTTAATTTGGAAAGGCACTAAATTCAGAGCGGGTAAAATGGCCGCAGTTACGATAGGCATATCATTGGTAGTTCGAATAGTTGGCGTTCCGACATTGGTCCCAGCACTCCAACCAATGTACAATTTATTCTGCTTGAGTACCGCTTTACGAATCGGTCCAATCAAGCCCAAGTCGTGCAGCATTTTATTTAACACCCAAGTATTACCCCCACTGACTAAAATACCATCAGCCTCTTCAATTGCTTTTACTGGGTCTTTTGCGGTGTGTAAACCGACCACTTCACAGCCAAATTCACCTAAACTGTCTTGCAATAATTGCGTGCGGTCATCATGACTGCTGCGAATAACGGCATAGGGGATCAATACCAGTTTTTTAGCACCAGTGCGCTGAACGACTTCTTTGATCCATTCAAGACCAAATTCTAAAACTTTGGTATTACCCGGTAATTTGCCGTTACTAAAAAGCATGATATCCATGGTGTTTCCTCAAGTAAAATCGATAAGTAGTGAGTTCTAATTTGAACCCTATCTATGAAGTTAGTGTCATTGTAAAAACACTCTGGACGTTTTGATGCGACCATCATCACTTTTTAATAAAAGTTTTATAAATCCACCGTTAACTGGCTAATAAGTCGCCACACATTGAAAAATATGGCGATAAAAGCAGCGACATTAATATTTAATTCTACAAGTTCACTACAAATCATCCGCTTGGCGTGATTGAACATCTTATTTATGCTATCTTTATTGGATGTAAAATTGTCAAAGTGCCTATTATGAAATCGCCAAAGTCTCCAGTTGATAAACTACTTAGTACAAATCCAGAACTTACACACAGCGAACAAGTAAAAGTAACATCTCATACACAAAGAGAAGTGGATGATTGGATCGTGCATACTATTATGATCGAGAACCATTTAGTTCCTTTTAAATTCAAGCGTAAAGGTGCATACCGTTCTCTTACTGGATCTCAGGTAAACATTACCTACTACCCAGTTACCGAAAAGATTGGTGATTTGAAATTGAAACGATGAAGGTCGTTAGAATCAAGCGCAGTTAACCAATTCCTGAATATTTGATTCCCGATAATCGAGCCATTTCACGGTGCCATGTCGCGAGATCATTTTGATTAAATTGATTTAGATGATCATGCCCACAAGCTCTTGCCATTACTTGCATTAGCTCTATGGATGCTGAAAAAAATCGTCCTAATTGCTGCGATGATTGTTGTACATTTAATTTAGCACGCAGCTCTGGTTTTTGAGTGGCAATACCAGCGGGGCAATTGTTGGTATTGCACATTCTAGCAGCTACGCACCCTATCGCTTGCATCGCACTGTTTGAAATTGCTACTCCATCTGCACCCAGTGCCATCGCTTTTACAAAATCAATAGGGACTCTAAGCCCTCCGGTAATGATCAAGGTCACTTCACCGCTTTTACCTACGTCGTCCAAATAACGTCGTGCTCTTGCTAATGCAGGAATGGTTGGCACACTGATATGATCACGAAACATTTCAGGTGCCGCGCCAGTGCCACCACCACGTCCATCCAAAATGATGTAATCTGCGCCGACATCCAATGCAAATTGAATGTCTTTCTCTATATGATTGGCACTGAGTTTAAACCCAATTGGAACCCCTCCTGACACTTCTCGAACTCGATCGGCAAAGCGCTGAAAATCTGAAACTGTCACTAATGTTTTAAATGTCGGTGGCGATATAGCGGGCTCTCCTTCTGGAATGCCGCGAACTTTCGATATTTTTCCTCGATTTTTATTACCTGGAAGGTGGCCTCCGATTCCGGTTTTTGCACCTTGGCCCCCTTTAAAATGGAATGCTTGCACAGTGCGAAGTAACTGCTCTTTATAACCAAATTGAGCACTGGCCAGCTCATAGAAATAACACGAGTTTTCAGCGTGCTCTTCTTCTAACATTCCCCCTTCTCCTGAGCATATCCCGGTCCCAGCCACTTCTGCACCTCGTGCGAGTGCAATTTTAGCCTCTTCAGACAGAGCACCGAAACTCATGTCCGAGACAAAGAGCGGTATATCAAGCTGTAACGGCTTATCTGCCTTTGGGCCAATAATCAGCTCGGTCTTAACATTGACCTCTTCCATCAGTGGTTTGGTTGCCATCTGTGCCACCATGACTTGAATGTCATCCCACAGTGGTAATTCGTATCGAGGGACGCCCATGGAAGTCATTGGCCCATGATGCCCCATTTTGGATAAGCCCTCCTTCGCCAATTGATGAATAAAAGCCACCGTTGGCTCTTCTGGGGTCGCTTCTGCTTTGGGCATAGCATCACCACCGACATTGATAATTTGAAGTTCGGTGCCTATTTGTTCTACGGTGATTTTTTTATGGCTGCCATCGCAAAACGGCAAATTGGCGCTCTGTTTACAGGCACACAGGTAAGCATCGTCACTCTCTTCTGCAGTAAAGCGCATCGACTTCATACCGCTGCCTTTATGAGAGCCATCACAAAAAGGCTGCTTCGCCGAGCGGCCACAAGTACAGAAGTAGTAATCCTCCCCTTTGGTCAGGCTCACTTTATTTGGTCGGTTATTCGCTACGATTGGTTTTGACATTGCTCTTCCTTATTATTGTTCTTCTTATTGATAATAGGAGAGTTATTTACGTTCAGCGTGCTTGTTTACCATAATCGATAACCTTGGCCCTCATAAACGAAAAAAGCCACGCATAATAGCGTGGCTTTTCCATATAAGACCTGTTGACGTTACTCTTGTTCTTCTGCTTCTTTTTGACGCTCTCTACGGAATCTTTCCGCTTCTATTACCGCATTGATCTCTTCCATCAAACCTTCAACATCCGCTTCTTCTGTGCTCTCAGCAAACTCACCTGTCAGCTCAGTATCTGGTGTCAACTCACCAGCTTCATACAGTGACCACATCTCTTTGGCATACTGGGTGTCTAATAACGCAGGAACATATTGACCGTAATAGGCGGTCATGTTGTTAACATCACGCTCTAACATCCACTTAGCATTATTGTTTGCTGATGCATCAACCGCTTGTGGCAGATCAATAATGACAGGGCCGTATGAATCGACCAATACGTTAAATTCGGACAAATCACCGTGCACTAAACCCGCACACAACATTTTAGTCACGAATTCCATCATCACCGCGTGATCTTCAATCGCTTGCTCTTCGGTCAGCATAATATCATTAAGACGTGGCGCGACTGAACCTTCGTCATCGGTGACAAGTTCCATCAACAGCACGCCATCATAACAACCGTATGGCTGAGGAAGGCGTACTCCGGCTTTATCTAAAGTGAACAGCGCATCCACTTCGGCGTTTTGCCACACTTTTTCTTGCTCGTCTCGACCAAATTTAGAGCCTTTCTCCATCGCTCGAGCACGACGGCTATTACGTACTTTTCGCCCTTCTCGATATTGTACTGCTTGTTTAAAACTGCGCTTAGCAGCTTCTTTATACACTTTAGCGCAACGGATCTCTTCTCCGCAGCGTACGACATAAACCGTTGCTTCTTTACCGCTCATTAATTGGCTAAGGACTTCGTCCACCAGACCATCATCAACCAGCGGTTGTATTCGTTTAGGTATTTTCATTGCGCCGTTATACATGAGTTAAGAAGAATATGAAACATCAGCCATCCAATTATCGTATAAAGATTTGATGTAAACTCAGACTAACACCTTACTGACGGAAGATCCTGCCAACATGTCGTATATTGTGGTGTCAAATAATTACGCCTCATCCCCCATTTAGGGTTAATCCCTTGAGCTGCTAAAAACAGTGCATCGTCACCATACTTCATGTTTAAACCATCAAATATTCGCATTAATTTGCTGTTTGGCGGCGAATAATCAAACAAATCAAACTGTGCATGTCGTCCATCAATCAGATCAATCAGCCCCACTCCTACCTTATAATATTCGACACCTTGCTGAAACAGTTGCGAAATTTTACTGCTTATGGCTTGAGTAAACATGACCGTATCATCAGTAGGGTAAGAAAATTTGTGTACCACTCTAAAACTAGCGGGTTTATCATCATGGGGAGAGTTTGAAGCAAAAATCATCATCACCCGACACAGTGAGCCTTGTTGTCGAATCTTCGCTGCTGCAATAGCGGCGTGTTTGCTGAGCGCTTGAGTTAATGAGTCACGATCTACAATACGTTTTCCCATACTGCGAGTTGAGAATACCTGCTTTTTATCTGCCCGAGCCGCATCCCAATTGTTGCAAGCGGTGCCGTTTAGCTCTCGAATCGTGCGCTCAACTCCAACATTAAATTCTTTCCTTGCCAGTGCCGCTGGATATTTAGCCAATCGAAAGGCGCAATTAATGCCCATAGACTGTAAACGTTTTGTGGTTTTTCGGCCAATACCCCACACACTAGAAACAGGCATCTGCTTGAGAATATATTCCCGCTGCTGATCGTTATCAATCACGCAAACGCCATTATAACCTTGCATTTTTTTCGCCGCATGGTTGGCAATTTTAGCCAATGTCAATGTTGATGCCATTCCAACACAGACGGGAAGACGACACTCCTTCCACACCGCTCGACGTATTAACATCGCTTGTTTTGCTAAATCGGGTATTGCATAACGTGAGTGATGAAAAGAGAGAAAGGATTCATCAATTGAGTAGACATGCTGCTCGGGTGCAAAACGGCCAATTACGTTCATCATTTTGGCGGAAAGATCGGCATACAGTTCATAATTTGAAGAGAGCGCAATAATACCTTGGTTATCACACAATGATTTTTGCTGAAAGAAAGGAAGAAATTTCTTTATGCCCAGTGCTTGTGCTTGACGGGTAGCTGCCACAATACAGCCATCATTATTCGACAATACCACCATAGGTTTACCACGCCACTCTGGTCTGAATACCTGCTCAGCACTGCAGTAAAAACTGTTGGCATCCACTAACGCATACATAAGCTACTAAGCCTTACGAGTCAACAGCGGACTCAATCGGTGACAACGTATCGAACGAACCACTACCCCTTCAATGCTAAATTCATCGTATTCATGAATGGCGACAGGTTGATACTTACTGTTGCTTGACAACAGCAGGCGTCGTTCAGTATTAAGCAACTTACAGACAAATTCACCGTTCAAATTAGCGACAATCACATCACCACTTCGGGCGCTCACATAACGATCAACAATCAAGATATCATGATCGAAGATCCCCACTCCCTCCATCGAATCACCACTGGCTTGGCCAATAAACGTTGAACTGGGGTGATCAATAAGCAGCTCATCCAAGCTCAGTGACAACTGTGAATACTCTGCGGCAGGGCTTTCAAAGCCAGTAATGCCAGCACTTGCGTGGATAGGAATAACATTCATAAATTAAAAATACTGTATATAAACACAGTAAGTTAGTAATTCATCATGAACGAAAGGGCAATTTTTATTGGTAACTAATAATATTGTGGATCATCGCAAGATCTTCCGACAGATTACGATATCCATGTACCTGATCAGCAGAAAATTTTACTACCTGTCCCTGCTGTAAACTGTGCCACTGCCCTTTAAGGTAGTACTCCATACAGCCATCCACAACAATAATGTGCTCCACTACTCCATCATTATGCGGCTCTGAAAGGTATTCACGTCCGGGTTCAAAGGTAATCTGAAAGGTTTCGAGCCCTGTTTTTTTATCGTAGGGAAACAGGGTAACAATGTGAATGTCCTGCTCATTATTCACTAATACTGGCGGTGTTGTGGTTGTCTCAAGATCGGTCAAAAAATAGGATAGAGGAAGCTTAAAACCATTGGCAATACTCCATAATCTGACGATGGTTGGGCTAGATTCACCACGCTCAATTTGGCCCAGCATCGCTTTTGATACATTGGTCTCTTTACTGGCCTGATCTAAGCTCCAACTCTTTTGAGTTCGTGCGCTTTTCAGCCTATAGCCGAGCGAGTTATTGATATTTTTACTCATAATACCTTGTGCGTTATAACATACAGTGTTAGATTTGCGCTGTGCGTTATTACGCACGCATAGAGTGTAGCACGTAAAAAAAAGGAGTTAAACCGATGACACAGGCAGGCTTAATACTCAACCGAATCAACACTGGTTTTATTGCTGTATTGGTTGGTTTCACCAGTACCGTGGCGCTGATCTATCAGGCAGCAATTAACCTCGGAGGTGATATTCAGATGGTATCAAGCTGGTTACTGGCGTTAGGGCTTGGTATGGGTATAACCTCCATTGGATTGTCACTCTATTATCGGATTCCCATTCTGATTGCTTGGTCTACTCCTGGTGCCGCTCTTCTCATATCAAGCACTCAAGGCTTCACCATTCATCAAGCTACGGGGGCTTTTCTGTTCTCTGCCGCTCTTATTACTCTGTCTGGAGTCACTGGTTGGTTTGAAAAGGTGATGAACAGAGTCCCCCAACCAATCGCAAACGCTATGTTAGCAGGCATACTCATTAACTTTGGTATCAACACTTTTAATTTGATGGATCAGCAGATCGCCTTGGTCAGTTCGATGTTGTTAACCTATCTATTATGCAAGTATCTTCTGCCACGTTATACGATGTTAGCGGTATTGTTGATCGGTTTTACGACGGCTTGGTTATTAAAGTTAATTGAGATTCCTGAACTTCAATGGCAGATAAGCACGCTGCACTATATTCAACCAGAATGGAGTATCGCTGCTTTTATTAGTATTGGTTTGCCGTTGTTTGTCGTCACTATGGCATCACAAAATATCCCGGGTATTGCCGTATTAAAAGCGCACGGTTATCAAGCGCCAGTTTCCAGTACGATGACGGTGACAGGCGCTGCAAATTTATTGCTTGCACCCTTTGGCGGTTTTGCCATTAATTTAGCCGCAATTACTGCCGCTATCTGCATGACAGAAAACGCCGACCCCATCAGTAAACAACGTTATTGGACCTCAGTGGCCGCCGGTGTATTTTATATATTAATGGGGCTCGGCGCCGTCACTTTAATGACTCTATTTGACGCACTGCCAGCCGCACTCATTTTAGCTTTAGCTGGTATCGCTCTCTTTTCAACCATAGGTAACAGCTTACAACTGGCACTTCATGATGTTCGTTACCGAGAGGCTGCGCTGATCACTTTTATGGTCACCGCCTCAAACCTAGAGATATGGAATATTGGTTCTCCACTGTGGGGTGTCGTCGCTGGTGGCATAACCTTGTTGATTCAGCGTTGGTTGCGAAGCTTACCTCCAACACAACGCTAAATACCAATGACCATGCCTATCATGTTAGTTTGTGAAAAAGGGACGTGTTTTCACCTCCCCTTCCTATTTTCTTACTGTAAACAGATCAGGTAAACATTAATACTTCACTTGGTAATTAAGCGTGAATGTGCGTCCTCGACTTTTATAATCGTAAGCTGCTGCATCATAATGGTTAGAATACAATATTTGAGCACGTTGTCCCCATGCGGTTGTATAATCCTCATTGAATACATTCTGAATACCGAAACCAAGACTGCCCACAGGTAATTCATAACTACCGACTAAATCAAACACGGTGTATCCTGATAATTTATTCTCATCTGCATCTTTATAATCGAACATAGTTTGACTCTGCACTTTCAAAGCAAAGTCTGACTCATACCAACCGACCCATGAATTCGCTTTTGATGCGCTTGCTTCTCCAGCGCTAAAATCATCCCATTCACCATCAGTCTCCAATTCTGAAATGACATAATGACCAGAAGCACCAACTTGAATATTGTCCATGATCCAATAAGAGACTAAAGCCTCTGCACCATAGACACGCTTTTCATTATCCACATCTTCAATTAACAAGGTATTCTTGTTGTATTTCACTGAATTATCCGACTGAGAAAAATAGGCAGCAGTTTGAAAGCTGAGTGCCTCTTGTTCTGTTCTAAAACCGATTTCATAACTGTTGGTTTTAATGCCAGACATTTTAGAGTCAGAAACATTAATGCTATTTTTAAGCGCATGATGTCCATTTCCATCAACCGGATCATAACTACCTTGACCATAATATTTAGCAGGATCAGCAAGATCAAAACCTTGAGAGAAACTTGCCCATATTTGCGAATCAGAAGTCAGCTTATAAATGGTACCAAGGTTAAATAAACCTACAGAATAATTGGTTTTACCACCTGGTACAGCATCCGCAGAAAAGCCATCTCCTTTTGCAATTTTCTTTTGTATTTTATAATCAACAAAGTCATCGATCTTATTGTTTATATACTGATAACGGTAACCACCTTCAACAGACCAATCATCAGTAATATTAATATCAACCTGAATAAAACCAGCAACGGAGCCAACCTCAACCCCGGGGTAACGGCCGACTTCAGCATAGGTTTTATTCACTAGATTACCTGAATTATTAGCAATCGTAGGATCAAACAAGGCTTGATTACTGTCGAGCTTATCCATATAAGCGTCAACGCCATAAACCAAATTCACCTTATCAAAGGATTTAGCTAACGCTGTTTTTAACGAGATCACATCGGTGGTTTGCTGAGAAGAACCTTGGTAATACGGTGTGTAAGTTTGATCTTCTTTACGATAAGCTGCTTCAACAACCAACTGGTGACCAATAAACTCTGAATCACTGTAAGCCGCGCTTAACATGAAGCGTTCAGTGCCGTGCTGACGGTCGGATTCAAAACCTTCCCTTACATCAACAAAGTCGCCATTGACGATATAAAGACCATAAGGCGAGTCTTGTTGGCTATCATAATATTGAGCTAAAAAGTTAAGATTTTTAGTCTCAGATATAGTTACACCCACAGTACTTTGTAAATCAATAGTCTGATTATATTGCAATGACCCTTGAGAGATATCTGGAGTAATAATATCGCCGTCAGCATCATAAAAGCCTTGAGTTTCAGTATAAACCGCAGACACTCGAGCAGAGACATTTTCGCTGCCACCAGAGATGAATTGCGCCACTTTATAATCAAAGTCATTACCCGTGTTAAAACCGGACGAGCCACTTACATAACTTTCGAATTGCAGTTCATCACTTTCTGCTTTCTTCGTGATGATATTAATCACACCGCCTGTTGCACCCGCGCCATAAATAGACGTCGCACCCGAAAGCACTTCAATTCGTTCAATATTAAACGGGTCTATCGAATCCAATTGACGGCTAATAGAACGTGATGATTGCAGTGACACACCATCAATCATCACTAACATTGCACGGCCACGTAAGTTTTGCCCATAATTGGTTCTTGCGCCACTGCTCATATCCAAAGAGGGAATCGTCGTGGATAGGATTTCACCTAATGTTTTACCACCACGGTACTCTTGTTCAATTTGTTCTGAATCAACAAACCATACCGTACCTGGAATATCACTGATCGCTTTCGGCGTTCGACTCGACACTACCACCATGGTCTCGTCTGTTGATGTATACCCTTCCGCTTGAACAGATACTGCTACCAAAGTAGTGGCTGATGCCACAGCGATAGCAACTAATGTAAGTGGATAATTCCCTTTTTTAACGTTCATTTGATCCCTTTATTATATTCTCATCACATTAAAGCGAATACAAATCATAACAATCCGTATTCAACTATTTTTTTAAAGCAAACTTATGGTTCATTTATTGGTTAGAAACAACCTTAAAATGTCATGATGACTCGTTTAATATTGAGTTAAGCACTCACAAATTTACGAATAGAAGATTCCGAGATCCAATCAATCATTCCTTTATCAGAATGAATGTCATAGACCTCTTCTTCGATTAAACGATTAATGATGCTCGCACTTCGCCATGCCATTAAACTTAACTGAGGCTCAGCGATACCATGACTGTGCATACCTGCATTTACGGCAAAAATCTTATTTTCACGACTGCCTTGCCATTTCAGCTCAAAATCGGATGTCAATTGATAGCGACCTTGTTCATCAAGATCTAACAGAGGGAGAATTGAATTCAAACATGTCGGATATGGCGATTGGAATCCCGTCGCTAAAATGACAATATCCGCTTGGTGAGTTTCCATTTGTTGGCTTAACGCATTGTGTATATCGAGTGAAAAGCCAGCCACACTGTGCTGTAACTGCTCCATAGTACGATGAGGCAATAAACGCACCCACTTTTCTTCTTTCATTACGTCAAAACGATGATATAACTCACGATAAATATCCAACAATGCCAATTGAGTAATACCATCTGACGTTAATTTTTGAGCGGTAACTTCTGAGTGCTTCACCTGAGGGCTTAAATTCACGAACGCATTAACATAATCAGGAGTAAAGAACTCATTAGTGAATGACGCTTCATCTAGTGGTTGAAAATTAGAACGGCGGGACACCCAATCTAATGATGATGCTTTGCCCCACTTTTCACGTAATACATTGAGAAATATATCTGCACCACTCTGCCCTCCACCCACGATCATGACGCGCTTCCCGGTGAAATCACGTTCAGATAACCCTATTTCAGCAGCCTGAAATACCGTCGTTCCAATATGCGGTATGGCGCATTCAGGAGTAAACGGTATTTTTCCAGTCCCTATGCAGAGGTTCTGAGCTTCATAGGTTCCATTTGTCGTCTGAATATCAAAACCATTGCCATTAAATTCAACATTTTCAACCCGAGTCGAGAACTGAACGTTACTCAATTGCTGTGCAACCCAAGATAAATAGTCAGAAAATTCATGTCGACTTATACAGCTAAGCTCTGCGGATAAAAAACGGTAAAACTTTTTATTTTTAACCAGATAAGATAAAAATGAATAAGGGCTTTCTGGACACACTGCGCTCACTAAATCTTTTAAAAACATAGTTTGCATATTGGTATTATCAAGCAGTAACCCCGGATGCCAAGAAAATGATTCACTACTCTCAAAAAATGTTGCTTTAATTTGCGCTTTTGGCTCTAAAAGAGACGCAACACTCAGATTAAACGGACCAACGCCTATACCTGCCAAATCCAATCTAACATTCATATTATTATTTCCCATTTAATATTATTGCTATTTATTCAATGCCATATATAGCGGGTTATCTACTTGCTCATCCATGTCAGGAAGCATACGAGAAGCACTAGAATCTGTATTATGTCGAAACTTAGCTAAGTTAAGTCCTATACGTAATATTCTTGGTTTAAAGAGATCTAAACGTTCAAATCTCTCTTGGTATGCGGGGTTATCTTTAACGTATGCTTTAATTCGTAGTGCCAGTAACCGATAAAACTCTATTTCTGGCAGACCTAATTTTTCAACTAGCGGAGAAATAAATCGAAGTACCGTAACAAAATGTCCAGTTTGTAAATCATGTACGATCAGATCTTCTGGCAATGTAACCGTCACGTCTTTAACCAAATCACTCAATGTTTCTTGCTCAGGAATACTCGACTCAACTAATCGCATGTCTCCTTGAAAATCTTTTAATAAAATTCGTTTAGGCTGTGCATCTTCCATCACTAAGGTCACGTTTTGCCCGTGAGCGATTAAAGAGACTCCATATTTACAAAGTAGGTGATAAAAAGGGATCACCACCGCATCAAATAACTTGTCTAACCATTCTTCAATCGATAAACCAGAAGCACTTATGTATTCCGAAATCAAAGACCTACCTGATACATCAGACTCCATGAGTGCCGCCATTAAAATCGCGGTCTCATTCTCAGCCAGTTTAGATTGAGCAGATTCACGCCATATCACCCCCAGTAATTCATGGTAACGATAAGGTGCATCTGCTAATAATTTATAATCGGACTGAGCAACAAATCCCGCGGCAGGTTCTTGCAAGATTTCGGCATTTTTGTCAATAAATAGCGCATCAGATCTGAAAATTGAATCAAGCCAATCGGATGCCACTGGACCCGCTAAAATATAACGGCCAGGAATACCTCTATAACATGACGTGTTCATAATGCTTAATGGCAATTTAATATCATAGCCGCATGGTCTTGAGGTATTACTTAAGGTGCGAATAGAGAGTTGAGGTAAAAACTCATCACCAAATTCTCCTAAATATATCAACGTTTTTTCAGCCATCTCTCGAACAAAAAGAATGGAGAGTTTTTGACGCCACTGCCACGGGTGAACAGGTACTAACGTATAATCACTAATATCAATATTAAATGCTGAGAGGTTTGCCTCCATTTTATGCAGTTCGGCTTCATCCACCGCTGACCGCACTAACTGTTTCCAATCCACTTTGTGATTTGTTGCTTTTTGCATAATAGAATCATGCACAGCAATCCAACTTAATTGAAACGCTCGTTCTGCCTCTGGAGCATACATTGCAAGGTCATCACTGCCCCATCCTCTCCGTCCTTTGTTGAAAGCGAACTTCGGGTGGCCATCAAAGAGAAGCTGTTGCCGCTCACAAGACAGAAAGGCCAACTCTTTTGCTGTCATATTCACTTTCCGCAAGGCCAATTTACAATCACCGAGTAAGGTGGCATTCAAATCTTCAAAGTGCTCAGCTAATGCGCCATCAGTAATGCCAATAATACTTTGAATATCTCGCATAAATTGTGCCGCTAAAACCTCAGAAGACACTTCTCTTTCTTTACGTATCAACGAGGTCGAATCAATCACTATCTGCCCCCAAATGTTACGTTTTCCTATAAAGGAATACTGAATATCGTCACCAAGCGACAATAAAAATTCAGTGTTATGTTCTTCAATTTTGAACGCTTGTTCATACGATAACTCACTGATCAGTTTTCCCACCATATTGTGGTTTGCAGCAGACCAATAAGAGTGCAGTGCTATTTGATCCATCACCATTGCTCCGTAAAGAATGCCTTTCGTTCAAGCATCATCAATGCCGAGCGCTTATGAGGAAAATTAAACTCAAAACGTTTCTTGTAGCCCACGTTTTGGATGCGGTTGAACAAGCGGTGATTATCAGATCTGGGTTCTAATACGATTCGTTGCGTTCTCATATCATCGATAAATAAATAATGACTGATCGCCCTCATCCAGCAATCAAAATAACGAGGGCCTCGAAACTCTTGCTCACCGACTAAAAGGTGAATACCACGATCATAAGATTGCACGTCGTAATAGGGAGCAAGCCGGTCCTCACTAACCCAGTAAACTTCAACATAACCAAAAGGTTGACCATTAAACTCACCGATTAATGGCATAATATGAGTATCATTGAGGCGATCTTGTACAAATGTGGTGAGCTTCTCTTTGCTCCAAGCCTGCTCCCAGAAATGTGCGACCCTAGGGTCATTCATCCAAGCCGTCAATCGCTCCATATCTTTCTCAACATCAAACACTCTAAAGCTAATTTCACTGTCAGCATCGTAATCATAACGCTGATACACGGTTCCTATAGGCATCGATGGACGTAAAGGGTGATGACGATATTGCGCTGACGACTGCACTTCTATGAATGGAAATAATGCAGAGAGCGTATGCAGATGCCAAGGTTTTGCTTGTTGGTAAAAACCTAGTCGAGATAGCATATTTTGATACAGTGCTGGTAAATACTGAGCTAATTCCGCCGGTATTTCAGGCTCAACAGCAATAGAATCAAGCTTTTTATTATGGCTAAAAATATGATCTATTTCTTCAAGGCACTGAGTAATAACATCAGACTCTTCAATATCATGCTTTGAGAGTGTAAGGGTGATTGTTGGCTTATCCTCTAAGCTCAATATTAAGGTCGAATAATTAGGCATTCACGACTTCCTTTGCATGAATTAATGGATTCGGCAGGTCAAAATAGATCACAGCAGGATCAGGAATGGAATTTTCGTTCATATTTTGTAAATAACAGTAGAAGTTGCCTTTGCAACATAAAGCATCACTGTCTAAAACATAATCTAGACACTGTGAATCTTTTACACCTTTGTCTCTCAATAACTCTAAATGTCGACGCAGCTCTTTCACTAATATAGCTTCAGTAACACCACAATTAGCCGCTATAGACGCAATAACACTAAACGTAGAATTGATTATGAGATAGTAAGCAAAGTAGCGACGAACCTTGTCATTATTCCAATAATTTTCCAGCTCTTGCTTTGTTTGGTTCAACTCGTTAGGAAAACGTTCAAATGCAAGATCCGTATAACCCGTGCCTTGGCAATCTCGATAATACGTACCAATCGGAAACCCTTCCTCCAGCTGCATAACAATATTTTGCTGATGAGCGAGAAAGACCACGCCATAATTTGCTTGGAGATTAAATATAGGAACAACCGCATACTGACAGTAAGCACTAAACCATTGTTGTGCAACATGAGAAAATGCTAAGTGATATTTTGCAGCATATTGTTTTATTCTATTTGCTAATAAACTCTCACCGCCATACGGATTCTGCTGAGTTAGGGTAGCAAGAACAACGGCTTCCTCTTCCGGTTTGACCATTAACGGATTATCACGAAACGCCACAAGACTCTCATCAATAACTGCACCGTCACGATCAACTAAACCAACATAACTTGGCTCTTGCATTAATTGAAAACCTTGCTGATCACCTAATTCATTGCGTATATCATTATCAGTAAACAATTGATTTAATCTTGTGCCACGAATGACTTCTTTCAACGATAAATTTCGAATCGAGTTGGTGAGCTTTACACTAAGTGAAAATTTCAACATATAAGGCAGTGAAGGTGAATAAAGCGAACGAGTCGATGATGTTGGGTACCAGGTTGCACCTAATGACCCTAACTCTCTAATAAGTCCAGATTTCAAATACACTTGAATATCTTCATGTTGTTGCAGAACTGTCCATTGCCATGGGTGTACTGGAAAAGCACTTTCTTCGTCGTTAATTGCATCCTGAACCTCAAAACACAACGCTTTATCGTGATATATCAACTCTGATAATCGTTCTGCTGAGCTTTTATTTCCAGACGAACCAGAGATAAGAATCGATTCATGTGCAGCTAACCAATAAAGGGAGAATTTCCCACCTAACTCTGGCGAGTAAATTTTTGCATCTTCAACAGTAAATTGCTCTCTGCTTTTGGGAGCAGGATGGAAAGAGTGACCTATAAGTAAACCTTGCTCGGCTTGTTGAAAATTAAGTGGTTCACAAAATAGTCTCTCTGCATAAGGACTTCTGCTAACAGCGGCATAAGAATTAGCATAGCTTTCTTTCACTCGTTCTAAGAAGATATTTTTTTGCGCTTCAGAGATAATTCCGACTAATAACGGTTGTTCTAAAACAGACTGCAATACTTGCTCAAAACCGATAGTAATCGTTTCAGTTGCGTACAAAACAGCGGGGAAACAATATTCATGTAACCCAACCAAAGAGACATAACGTAATGGAATGTGAATTTCATGATCATCTATTAATGGGATCAAATAGTAGGCATTATCTTTTTCTTCAATAATTTGAATTGCAGGACACTCTCTAGCCAAAGAGTTAAGGAAACATGCCGCTGGAACATCATTTCCATTATTTATTATGCTGTACAATTCATCATTAGTTTTCATCACATCTCCATTGTTTTGAATGAACACATGAGAATGCTAATGATTATCATTAGCAAGATCAACTCTTTTTTATCAAATAAGAGAAAAAAA
>JAESQY010000185.1 GCA_016764915.1 Aliivibrio sp.
AAAAAAACGCGGCGAACCATGGTGATCAATTAAAAAATTACCGTACTGTATTGGCGCAATTTTAACGCGTTTAGATCTACCGGTATAAATGTTGAGTTTCATTACTTTAGGTGCTGTACCTTTGGCAAACGCGTATGATTGGATCAGTACGTGCTATTTATCCTTGGGCAGTAGATGGGCTAATATACCACGTGCCCTATCTTGTCTTTTTGAACGATCACCATAAATCATCTGGGCTTTTTTACCGTCATAATTTACGGCAAAAATTTCACCGCTACTAATTGGTTGCTCTAATGAACCAATTAAGCGCTCAATTTGTACAACTACACGGTCATTATTCACCCAATAGTAATCACCTGGTTGGCTGTCGTTACTCGCATTGAGTGCATAAATTAATTTATTTGTGGCGGCATCTAAAAATACCAAGCGCTTACCACCATTTGAATTAATAAGCGCAGCAAATTTTTTACCATCGGGAGAAATTTTAATATTGTAAAATTGCTGATGTTTAGAAAAGTCTTTAACGGTTGCGGCATAGGTGTGATAGGAACAAATAAGCAACACATACATAATGAGCAGCGAAAGAGATTTATGAATAAAATTTATGGGAGCAAAATGCATAGTTATATCCTCTGTTGTTTAATTACAATATTTCTTGCCTATGTACATGGCTCAAGATCGTCATTCTCGCAGTCTTTTAAGCGAGAATCTTCGTTTAAAAAACACGAAATCTTCAATTAAAAACGTTTTGAAGATGGCAATTATAATTCATACCAAAAGAATTGTAATCTTTGATTTTTTAGGGTTAAATAGTTGTTTGAAAATAACACCATTTTTATCAATAAAGAGACGTTTAATTATTTAATAAACGTCTCTGAAACTAAAATTTTTAGTTTAAAATATCATTTAGATCATGAGGGAATGGGAATCCCGGCTGAGGGGACGGAAATGTTGGGATTTGAGGGAATAAACCATCAAAACCACCATTCACTTCTTCAAGCTCACACTCTTTTAATTCATACATTATGTTGTACTCCAAATTGTTCGGCTTGTGCTTGTTTAAAGGTTTGCACTTGCCGAGTTAGTTAAATTGCTTAACACCTTATAGTATTAAGCGGTTAATTAGGCTGATTTTGCTTTTGTTTTAGTTATGAAGCTAAAATTAGGCAAAATTAGCCGCTTTTGAAAATTTAAGAATTATATTTCTTATTCATTTGTTTCCAATAGCCGAAACTCCAAAAAAAACCTGAAATCAATAAAATACACAACATAATAAAATGATCAAAATAACTACTTTTGCTGTCAGCTAAAATCACATACAAAAGATAAAAGCTTGATGATAAAATGAAAAATAATAATCCATATAAAGTTACAAATTTTGTTTTTCCTATCTTGCTAGTTTTTTGCCATTTTTTGTTTTTCATGTCAATTCCTATTAATCATATTTGAAATTTCTAAACTATTTAATTTGTTAATCGTGTTGTTTGATGTGCCCCATATAAGATAGAGTTATTATCGCGATACCACCGCTAATTGCTACTCGGGATGCACCCATCACTGCGCCGATTAACATTCCTCCAGGGTCTCCTGTCATCAACCCTATTAGAGCCCCCGCTGCAATAGCTGAACCGTAACCAACAGCTGCATCGCTAGCCGATAAACCACCATTCACTTCTTCAATTTCACATACGTTTAATTCACGCATAATGTTATACTCCATTTGTATCCGACTTTTGCTTATTAAATTATTTGCATTAGTCGGGTTAGTTAATGTGCCAACAATAGTATTATTGCTGGCGGTTAATTAGGCTGATCTTGTTCATTCGCTAAAACTAGGCAAGATCAGCCATTTTTTTATTTAAGGGTTACTTAAATAAAATCTTTAGATCCTGAACTAAATTCAGGATGACCATTTTTTTCAGATCCTGACATAAATTCCGGATGATCTAATAGTTTGTCGTTAATTAAGCACTGTGTTTTATTTCCTTGTCTATTATCTCAATAAGCTCTCCCTGTTCCATGCGTAATACTTTATTCGCTTTAGCGATGGTTTCTTTGCGATGGGCGATCATAATGCGAGTTATCGATAAATGTTGCATTTGCTCACTTATTTGTGCTTCATTTTTTTCATCTAAATGGCTGGTGGCTTCATCCAAAAATAATACACAAGGTGATTGATATAACGCGCGCGCTAATAATAAGCGTTGAATTTGTCCGCCCGATAAATTAGCGCCCATGTCACCGACTAGCGCGTTATAGCCCATGGTCATTTTGGTAATGTCGTGATGTATTGCCGCTAATTGTGCACATTGTTCAATTTTTAAATAATTGGGTATAGGGTCAAAAAAGCTGATGTTGTCGGCGATAGAGCCAGCGAGTAAGGTATCGTCTTGCATTACGGCGGCAATGTGTTTGCGGTAGTTTTTTAGTCCAAGTTGCGTAATGTCTTTACCGTCGAGTAATATGCGTCCTGAGCTGGGCTGTAACAGCCCAAGCATTATTTTCATTAAGGTGGTTTTACCGCAACCCGATTCACCGGTTATGGCAATAGAATCGCTCGCGTTAATGGTTAAGTTGAGGTTGCTAAACACATTGGGTTGGTCGTCGTTATAGGTAAAGCTGATATTTTCTAAGACTAACTCACCTTGAGAACCGTTGCTTTCTCCGTTTGAAAAAGCCGCATTACCTTCTCGGTTTGCTTCTATCGGTGTTAGAGCGATATCGCTAATGCGGTCAAGATGTAAACGCATCATTTTAAATTGAATAACTTGCTCTATTAAACTGGCAAAGCGTTCGGTTAATTGTGCTTTGTAGGCAACAAAGGCTAATACCATACCAACCGATAAACTGTTTGCCATCACCAGTTGTGCAGCTAAATAAATCACTAACACATTCTCTAAGCCAAACAACAATTTGTTCATTGAATCGAAACTGATTTTTAAACGCCCTAAACGAATTTCGCTATTAATCACTTCACTGTAACGATTTTGCCAAATGCCTTGGCGTTGTGATTCGTTACCAAAGAGTTTAATGGTTTGTATGCCGCGAATGTTTTCTAAAAAGTTACTTTGCTCTTTCGCTGAGTTTTGAATAAATTCTTCGGTGGCTTGATGAAAAGGGCGATATAACACTAACCGTACTAAGGTATAAATGGCAATAGCGGCTAATACCACTAAAGTCAGTTTTACTGAGTAAAGCATCATCATCACCAACACGGTAATGGCCATAACACCATCAACTAAGGTTTCAACTAAGCCGGTGGTAATGCGTTCTCTTATTTGTGCCAGTGAGCCAAAACGCGAAACAATATCGCCAATATGGCGCGATTCAAAATAGTTCATCGGCAAACGTAATAAATGCCGCAGTAAATTAACCCCCATTTGCATGTTAAGTAGGCTTGATAAGCGTAAAATTAACCAACTGCGCACCGCGTTGGTGGCAACATTAATCACCGCAATAAGTGCAAAGCCCATTGCCAGTACCATCAGTAATGGTTTGTCAAAGCTAATTAATACTTCATCTACCACCCACTGCATATAATAAGGCGACATCAGCGCAAATAGTTGTAACACTAACGACAAGCCAATGAGCTTCACTAAGCCTGCTTTTAAACCGGTAATTTTGCTCCACAGTTGACTAAACTGCATGCGAGCTTGTTCTTGTTTTACTTCAAACTTAGCGGTAGGAGTTAGCTCTAAACAGATACCGGTAAAGTGCTTGCTGAACTTTTCCAGTGATAAGGTTTGTTTGCCTGAGGCGGGATCGTTAAGACTAAACTTAGTGTTTCCTTTATTACCCGAGACTTTCGTGAGTACAACAAAATGATTCATATCCCAATGTAAAATACACGGTAGGCTTAGTTTAGGTACGTCTTCAATAGGACATTGCAAGGCACGGCTCGCTAAGCCTAAACTGTCGCCTAACTCGATTAATTGTTGTAAATTCATGCCCTTTAAATTAGCCGAAAATCGTTTGCGCATTGCGGGCATGTCGAGTTGATGGCCATAAAAACTTGCCACCATCGCCATTGAGGCTAAACCGCATTCAGCAATTTCGGCTTGCAAAATTAACGGTACCGATTTGCCTAAACTAAATTTAAGCAGTTGTTCGGGGGAAGATTGAGTCATAATATCAAGTTCAACTAAGTTAAAATAGCGACAAAAAGGTTAAAACAAAAACAAGCTAGCCATCGCCAAGCCATTAAACAGCATGTGCATTAAAATGGTGTAGCTAATGTTGTTGCTTTTATAACGTACCCAGCTCAGCAATAAACCTAATGCAAACACCATTACTAAGGTTGATAGTTGCTGGTATTGCGCATGAACAAGGGTAAAGGCTAATGAAGAGATCACTATTGCGCCCGTACCACCGAGTTTAGTTTGTGCTATTTTGCTAAATAACCAACCACGAAAAATAACTTCCTCACTAATGGGCGCAACCAAACAAATGGTGGTTAGCACGAGTGCTAACATGGGTAAACTGTTAGCTGCGGCTTTGACCTCAAGCATAAAGTTTTCGGTGGGTAGGTTTAACGCTAAGCCAATAAAGCTGGTTATTGCCCAATAAAGTAATCCAATAAATAGCCAAGTAATGGCATGGTTGCGTTTTACTGGCTTAAGTGCCCAAAAATTAAAACGCTCAGACCATGTTTTTGCGGGGGTGGCTTTGATCAATAAGGGCAATAATAAAAACACCGATAATAGTGTTAACGTTAACAGTATTGGCGTTGTGTTAAACCAGGTATTAAAGGCGTCGGCATTAACGTTTTCACCTTGCTGCGCACCATAATAAACACCAAAAAAAACGCTTAAAATAAATGGTGGAGCAAGCAATAATACCAGTGCCCACAAGGCAGTTTTCACTAAGCTAGTTAATGGCTGTGTGGTTGGGTTTGTTGGTGTTACTGCTAATGCCTCATTTGAGGTGAGTGTTTGTGTGTTCATTATTAGATATTCTTTATAATTCAAGTTTATTTAGTTATGTATGTCAATGGGTAAGCAAGATAATGCAATAATAGTTACCCCACCAGTGATCGCTGATAAACTAGCAACAATAGAAGTAAACCCATTTTTAATAAAAAGATAAAAGGTGACACTAAATAAAACAGCGATAAGTATTATGATTAGCGCATTTATAGTTTTTTTCATTTACTACTCCTATAAGGTAGCCACCTCAAATAATTACAATAAGATGGCTACGAAGTGCTATTTTGCAGATCTAGCTGCAAAATAAAGTCCAAAGGCTGTTGCACCTATACCAAAACCTACTGCAAAACCTTTTGCTGCAATAATTAATAGAGGAATAATTCCACCATTCACATTGTTAATTTCTTCTTTATTTAATTCTCTCATAATAATTCCCTTATTTTTTGCCCATAGCACTTTGTACAACAAACATTGATGCTATTAGCCCAACATCAATACTTACAATGGCAATAATTAAAGGAATAATCCCACCATTTACTTCTTCAATTTCACACGTATTTAATTCACGCATTATGTTATACTCCAAATTATTCGATTTGTGCTTGTTTAAAGGTTTGCACTTGCCGAGTTAGTTAAGTTGCTCAATACACTATTGTACTGAGCGGTTAATTAGGCTGATCTTGTTTTTGTTTCAGTTACGACGCTAAAATTAGGCGAGATCAGCCGTTTTTATTTAATTAGGGCTTGTTTTTACCCAGATCAGCTTTTTATTATCCTTCGACTTTCTACAAACAAGTACAGTATCTGTTTGTGTGCGTATTTCTGCGCCTTTAGAATATTTCAAGTTATCGTAGTAACAATATTTACTTATGTTTAGTTTTGTTAATGTACTTTGTTCTTTTGTTTGCTCGGCACTAACCGCAGAGGAAATTAATAAACAAGCTAACACTACCTTTTTTTTGTAAATCATCATTTAACCCTTTTTAATTTTACTTAAAAGCTTAAACTGGAGCCGACCAACTACCATCAGCTTGGCAGGTTTGCGAATTGCCGTTACTGTTTTGTATTTCAGCCCCAGTAGAATACGATTGCCCCGCATAGGTACATTCGCCACCATTCACTTCTTCAATTTCACACGTATTTAATTCACGCATTATGTTATGCTCCAAATTGTTCGACTTGTGCTTGTTTAAAGGTTTGCACTTGCCGAGTGTTAAGTTGCTCAATACATTATTGTATAGAGCGGTTAATTAGGCTGATTTTGCTTTTGTTTTAGTTATGGCGCTAAAACTAGGCAAGATCAGCCGCTTCTGCTCGTTTAACCTATTTGTTAAACGCGCAAATTCTTTGCTTTTAATTACATTGTGGGTAATTTAGGTGTTGGCGCAGGATCATTAATAACAATAACGCCGCCGTTATCTTTAGTGGTTGTACTTCCGCCAGTAGGAATTTTTGGAAAGTTAACTGGTACACCGTTACCGCCGAAAATTTGTGCTAAATCATTTACATTGATTGTTTTCATCTTTATACTCTTTTTGTTAGTTGCCAATATTATTGTGATTGGCAGGTTAATTAATGACTGGCTTTTTGTCTGCAAACGGGAGCCAGTCGTTTTCTTATCTCTTATCTGGTTTATATTTTAGATAATGGTGAGATAAATTCTTTTCATTGTTACTCTTTTCTTTTTAGCTGCTGACCTTCGTCAGCATGATATAACTAATAACCTCATTCATTTAGCTAATTCGCCCTTTTAAACTGTATATAGGTTCAAGTAGCCATTGTATTAAGCTGCGTTGCTCTAACATGATGTCGGCTTCAAACAACATGCCACTTTTCAGTTTGAATTTTTTACCGTAAGCCGTTATTTGTTGTTGGTTAAGTTGGGCTTTTAGTCGATATACCGGTTCGCGTAACTCTATCGGTAACTGTGCTTCGTTTGGACTGATTAAGGTTTGGTCAATTTGGCTTATTTCACTGGTAATAAAACCAAAGCGCTGGTAAGGAAAAGCGTCAAAACGTAATTTGGCTATATTACCTTGCGCTACAAAGCCAGCAGAGCGTGTGGGTAATAACAATTCAGCGATAAGTGTCGAGTTTTCGGGGATAATATGCAGTACAGGTTTGTTAGCGTTAATGCTTTCTCCTTTAACTACCTGAATGCCGGTAACTATGCCCGCGTTTGTGGCTTTAATAACATAGCGATGATTATTATTTATTTGCGCTAATTGACGTTTAATGTCAGCTTGCTGACGCTTTAAATTATTAATACGTAAACTATATTGCTGAGGAATATTGGTTAGGTTAAAGGTAACTTGCGTGATGTCATTTTGTTGTTGCAATAACAAGCGGGCAATATTTTGTTTGCTTTGTTTTGCTTCAAGTAGGCTTTGTTGCTGGCGTTCTTTTTCTATAGTTGAAATAAAACCCTTTTTGTTGAGTTCGCTAAGCTTATTTTGTCGTCTTTGTAATAGTAGGAGTTTTTCGTTTGAGAGCTTATATTGACTTTTTAATGCCCAACGTTCTTTTTTTAGTGCTTGTTTGCGTTTGTTAAGATTTTGTGTTTCTTGTGATCTTAACTGCTGATGTTGTTTAATTTCATCAGCAATAAGTAACAGTTGGTCATTAAGTTGCGCAATCAATCGTGTACTTAAATCGATGCCTTGGCTATTGCTTTGCGGTACTACTATGGTGGCTAACGTTTGCCCTTGTGTAACCTTGTCACCTTCTTTTATCCAGAGCTTTCCAATTATACCGCCTTGCACAGCATAACTTTTGATCACCCCTTTATTAGGTTTTAAAAAGCCACGTACCGTTTCTTTACGGGCATATTGAGCATTAAAAAGGAAAACGATGATAAATACGGCAGTAATAACTAATAAAGTTACGGTTAACTTTAATGACAGTGGTTGCGCTAAACTAACTGTACCCGTTAAACGCTCACTTTGGTGAGAAACAGCTTCCTTTCTGAATAATGACATTGTACATCCTGACAACTAACTAGGTAAAAAGGTGATATGCTCACCTACGAAACACGGTGTATATTAATGAAATATTTTAACTTGTCAACATAAAAAACAAATGATTTTTATAAAAACAAAAACAAAAACAATGAATTAGAATGGTTTTAGCTATACAAATAAAATTTATTTTTGTGTTATTTTTTTTAAGCCTTTACGACGCAGGAAAAATTTTTCACCGAAGTGATAAAGCCTTCATCAGCAGCGGCTTCAACCACCACTTTAACCAGTACCCGCGCCGCTTCAATTTTTGCATTAAT
>JAESQY010000186.1 GCA_016764915.1 Aliivibrio sp.
AATCGTCACTCCTGACAGAAGTCTTTTCTTGGTCCCGTAGCGCATTCATTTTGTCCTTTTTGTTAAATTAAGTCGTTCATTCTATTTTGCTAGCTCGCCACTCTTAGGTTTCTCCGATTATTAAAGCGTTGAGTAACGCTAATTACTCAACGGATAACGTCATTTACTGATCATTCGTTATTAATAACTTAATAAGCCGACTCACCGTCAATTATGTCTGCATCATCAAGCTCACCTTTCTTTTGAGCTCGTTTATAAAGTGCAATGGTTAAAGCAATAGGTATAACGATAGCGGCAAGCATAGCCAATGCGTACACAGCCCAATATTGTGGTTGAATTGATAAAATACCGGGTAATCCACCGACACCAATCCCATTAGCCATGACCCCTACCAACCCACAAATACCCGCTGCAACTGCAGACCCTATCATTGCGCATAACATTGGGAATTTATATTTTAGATTGATACCGTACATAGCAGGCTCAGTTACACCTAAAAACGCTGATATTGCCGCAGGTACCGAAATTTCACGTTCATTATGTTTTTTACTGATCCAGATAATACCAACAACAGCAGACGCTTGTGCAATATTAGATAAGGCAATTAGTGGCCAGATTGGTGTTCCACCCATATCTTGCATTAACTGTAAATCAACCGCATTTGTCGTGTGGTGAATACCCGTAATAACCAGTGGCGCATAAAAGAAGCCAAAGATCATCGAACCTAAAATGGCAAAATCGCCAGTCATTGCAGCTTTAGCAACATAACCAACACCATTACCAATTTCACGTCCAATAGGACCAATAATCGAATGCGCCAAAATAACCGCAACCAATAAAGAGATAAAAGGCACGACCACTAAATACAAGTACGCAGGAATAATTCGCTTCAAGTTTGTTTCAATCATAGCTAATGCAATACCTGCTAAGATAGCCGGGATAACCTGTGCTTGATAACCTACTTTTTCCATCACGAAAAAACCGAAATCCCAAACATCTGGCGTACCAGAACCAATGCCGTATGCATTCATCAATTGTGGCGAAACCAATGTAATACCCAGTACAATACCGAGAACGGGGGTGCCGCCGAGCTTTTTCACCGTAGCCCAACAAACAGCAACGGGTAGGAAGTGGAAGATCGCTTCACCAAGTAGCCAAAGGAAGGAATGCACCCCAGCCCAGAACTGGCTAATTTCAACCAAGGTTTTACCATCGAACATGCGGATATCACCGATCACGTTTCGGAAACCTAGAATCAAACCACCAGTAATAATAGCCGGTAAAAGTGGAACAAAAATTTCTGCCATATGCGAAATTCCGCGCTCAAGCAAATTCATATTTTGGCGTGCGGCCAGTTTTGTCGCTTCTTTATCTGCCTCTTTACTACCTGTTATCTTCGTTAATACTTTATAAACTTCATCAACTTCAATTCCAATAACAACCTGAAACTGGCCTGCATTGGTAAAACACCCTTTTACCATTGGAATCTTTTCAATGTCGTTGATGCTTGCTATCTCAGGGTTTACTAAGGCGAAACGTAAGCGCGTTAAACAATGGCTTACACTGGCTATATTGCCTTCTCCTCCAATAAGTTCAATCAAGCGCTCAACTTGTTTTTGATCAATTTTACTCATTTCATTACCCTTCCATTGTTCGACTTAAGCAAATGGGAGCATTCCCAATGACGAGAATGATAACGCATGCCCTGCCTATTGAGAATGGGAGCGCTCCCATTTTGGGATGGCAATCACAAAGTAATACTAATCTACCTACTAATATAGATTAGTATAAAAGTGCAAATGCCATTAAGCTTGGTTAATCAATTATATACTCAGGTACTATATCAGAGACTCTTCAGGTAGAGATGCTTCCTGAGTTAAATGAGTCACTTCACGCTCACCTCGCAACTGCTTGATAAGTAAGTTAGCCGAGGTCTTACCAACCGAATAATAACCGGGATCAATACTGAATGTATTAGGAAAAACAAAGGCTAACAGTTCTGTTGAGCCAACCCCCGAAACTAATATATCATTGCGTTCAAGCACCTGAAGACGTTTAGCAACCCCCATCGCCAAGGTATCACTGGCACAAACAATCGCTTGGGTTTCAGGAGTAAGTACCCTATCTGTGAGCTCATAAGCACTTTTATAACTAAGCAGTCCGGTTTGAAAGTTAGGCGTTATACTCGCTGATTTACAACAATCCAAATAAGCATTAAGGCGCATTAAGCCCGTCGTTTTATCTTTAACATCCACCCCAATATAACTAATATGCTGCTTTCCTTGCTCTTGAATGTGCGCCATTGCCTTTTCAATAATGCCATAATTATCATAACCAACCGATGACACGCACTGATTATCGACAGCAATAACAACCGCCCTATGTGCTAACTGTTCGACTGCAGATAAATCGCACCCCGTAAAGCCAAATAAGATCACACCATCAACATCTCTTTTTTTCAAAACAGCTAAATGTTCATTGGTTTTTTCGACATTAAACTGACCTTCCATGATCAAAGCATCGTAACCAGCGGCATAAATAACTTCTAAAATACCACTTACAACTCTGTTTTCAGAAGCTGAGTCTAGGCGAGATAAAATAATACCAATAACCTTAGCACTCCCCCCACCTAAAACCTGAGCCGATTTAGACGGCACAAACCCAGACTCTTGAATCACCCGTTCCACTTTTTCTCTAGTACTGTCTTTTACTTTAGGATCATTGGTTAATACACGGGAAACTGTCGATTTTCCAACCCCGGCTAGCTTTGCAATATCAAGAATGGTGAGTTTTTTTGTCATAAGTTTATTCGGCCTAATGGATGCTTTTTATTATCGCTATCAGCGGGGCTATTTCAATAATTTTTACTGCTACAATTTGGGGCTACTTACACAGATCAAAAAAGCCCTCTTCACTTTGCAATGATAAGGGCTTTTATTAACAACACCTTGTCTGCATTACGAATTTAGGAAGTTAATGCTCAACCCAATTAGTAATGATTGTACCGTAAAGCGCTATTATTTAATAGACTCTAACTCTTGACGAAGATAAACACTCGCACCCAATAATCCTGGGTTATCATGCGTGATTAAAAAAGTTGGTATTGATGAAAGATACGCTTTAAAACGCCCTTTCTCTTCAAAGAAACCTCTGAATTCGCTAGATTGAAATAAATCAGCAAAGCGTGGCACAATACCACCTGCGATATAAACGCCACCAGTACAAGCTAGATTTAACGCAAGGTTACCAGCAAAACTGCCCATGACTTGACAGAAAACGTCCAAACTTCTGCGGGCGATATCACAACTGCCATCTAATGCCGCTTTAGATACATCTTTCGGTTGGTCAAATTTAGCTTCCCGCTTAGATAGAGTACAAAGACTTTGGTATAAATTTACCAAACCTTGCCCAGACAAAATACGTTCTGCAGAAACGTGACCAAATTGAGCTTGTAATAAGAATAAAATATCAGCCTGTTCTCGCGTATTAGCAGTGAAGCTTACATGGCCACCTTCACCCTCTAAACTTACCCATTTACCCGCCGCTTTAACAATGTGTGAAACGCCAAGTCCCGTTCCGGGACCGAATACTGCTGTTACAGCATCCGTTTTGCATTCACCACCACCCACTTGTATTTTTTCTACTGAAGAAAGAAACGGTACCGCTAATGAAATTGCAGTGTAGTCATTGATTACATATAACGATTCTAATTTTAATTTATCTTTAAGTGCTTGTTTAGAAAAATCCCAACTTAAATTAGTCATCACAACATGATCACTTTCAACTGGACAGGCAATACCAATACAAAGGTGTTTTACCTCCTCCTGTAATACTGCAAAGTATTGAACAAGTGCAGCTTCAAGTGTTGTAAATTCTGCACAAGCAAATTCATTTAATTTACTCAAGCCCCCCGTTTCAACGTCACAAACAGCAAGTCGGATGTTTGTACCACCAACATCAGCAACAACAGATAACATTATTTCTCCTTAAATAATTTATAGTCATAACAAATGCATTCAATATGTGAGCTTGTTTCAGGTCAATTTTACTATATTTCCATCCACCTACCACAACAATGGGAGCGCTCCCTAAAAAATGACTATAACATAAGTTTTTATAGTTATCTTGATCACAATATTCATGAAGACGACTTTATTTCGATTAATTTACATTGCACCATAGCGGCATTGGGAGCGCTCCCAATAACGTGTAAAATAAAAATAGCGTAAACAATTTAAGCTTTAACATTACAAGGAAAGAACAATGAAACTACTACCTCTTGTCGGCGCCATCTCTGTCGCACTATTATCATCGAATGCCATTGCCGAACCTTCTCCTGTCGAATTTTACGGTTACATGCGTGGCGGTGTTGGTCTAAGCAGTGAAGGCGGCGCTAATAATAAATGGGAAGTCAACAAAGTCGGTCGCTTAGGTAATGAAAATGATCTGTACGGTGAGTTCGGCTTAAAGAAAGAGCTTTACGCTGAAGATGGCGTGTCATTTGTGGTTGATTCGATGATGGCTTACTGGGAAGGCCAAGATGAAAACTCATCAGATAAAAGCGTTAACGTTGTACAGCTAAATATACAAGCAAATGGTCTATTCGATGATAAAGACATTACAATTTGGGCTGGTGACCGCTATTACCAACGTCATGATGTGCACATTGTTGACAATTATTACTGGGATGTAAGCGGTATCGGTGGCGGTATTGAGCACATCAACATGGGCCCAGGTAAATTATCGTTTGCATTAATTCAAGATACTGTTGCTGGTGACATAGATGATGGCCAAGAGACCACAGCTGTCATTGCCGATATCCGTTATGCGGAGATCCCGCTATGGAACAAGGCTGATTTAGAACTGGGTATTAACTACCACTACGGTAATGAGAGAAATGGACAGTCACTAAACGCTGATGACAGTATCATGCTTACCGCAAGTTTAACGCAAAGTTTAGATGCAGGCTTTAATAAAACCATCCTACAACTCGCAAATTCTGGTTATGCTGAGCAAATGACGACTTTCGGTCATGGTAACGGCTTAATACGTGACGAAGCCAATAACGACGCCGAAGGCTTCCGGATCATTAACTGGGGTGTATTATCTGTAGGTGATAACATTGAATTTGGTCACTCAATACGCTACGCTGCAGCGACTAACGTTGATGCTACCGATACCATGATTCAACATTTAGTGTCGTTGTTCGTCCCGTTTATAAATGGACCGAGCAGATGCGTACTGTTGTAGAAATAGGTGGTTTTACAGAAACAATCAACGATGTTGATAGCGCAGGTAGTAAGTTGACACTGGCACAAGCATGGGTACCAAAACCAGGTTTCTGGGCACGTCCTGAAATCCGAGTTTTCGCTACTTACATAAATGATGCTAAAAATGAAAATGCGTTTGGAGCTGGCGTAGATGACGAAATTAGCATTGGTATGCAAGCTGAGGCATGGTGGTAAAATTAATTTAGTTTTACGATTATCGATATTGATGCCTGCCTAACGAAAGCGCCCAAGGTTATTAACCTTGGGCGCGTCTTCTAGCAGGGCTAGTTATGACCAATCAAGGCTTATAACTTCACGTGTAAGATTTGAATAAGTAATTAATCGTTAGAAGCCATTAGGGTTATCAATTATATAAAGCCAACCGCCATCAGTATATTTCATCACTTCAAGTGCCGTTCCTGTTTGTACATTAGGGATCTCCCAGTCAGACCGAATAAGCGCCGTATCACCATTAATGTGAATAGATGTAGCGTGTGTGACCATTTCCACGTCACCTTGCATATAACCTTTTAAGATCTGCTTGATAGCGTCTTTACCTTTAGCTAGGTTACCTTCAGTGTCTAGGACGAATACTGCATCTTCATGGAATAATGTACCTAGTCCAGTAATATTTTTATTTGCAAAATATTTTGAAAATAGCTGGTGTAACTCACTCGGCGTTTGCGGTTTTTCGTAATCTATTATTGCATTGGAAAAAAAAGATAGAGTACTTAAAACGACTAACAATATTGCTTTCATAATATGTCCTTAGTTTAATATTCTGTTTTGATGAAATGATCATACTGAAATCAGTTTCCAAAATAAATTAGCTACTAAAAAGTAACTAGTTACTTCCTGGTAACCAGTGCGGTGATGGTCATTTGATACAGGTTCGATATAATGAAAAAAATGAGGGAGTTAGCATGAATGAAAAAGGTAAACAGCCCGAAGGTTATTGCAGTGCTGATAAATACTTAACATTGGTCTCTACAAAATGGACCGCTCATATTGTTTGGTTAATTGGTCAGCATCAAGAAATACGTTTTGGGCAGATACGGAAGCAGCTAGCGTTCATTTCTAGTAAGGTACTCAGCGAGCGATTAAAACTGTTAAAGGAAGAAGGTTTTGTTTGGCGAAGACAAGAAGATACGGTCCCTGTTACTGTGTATTACGGCTTAACTGCAAAAGGCAAAGAGCTTGCTG
>JAESQY010000187.1 GCA_016764915.1 Aliivibrio sp.
TCATACTATTAACGCTATATATGGAGGTTTAATAGAAAAATTTCAAGCTTATTTAATTGCGTTATTATTAAATATTATTGATAGAATTAATATATCAAATTTTGTGACAAGCAGGCCAAGTACGGCTATTCATAGTTCAATTAAGCAGTAATATTACGGACTTAGTTCTGTTAATTGGTTAGTATAACTTGAAAAATAAATTGAGACGTTAACCCAATGACATCAAACTTTCGATCAACCATTACGACTAACAAATTGCTTGCTGCTGAAAAGCCATTGAGCCATATGGTGATGATTTTATTGATCGTGTTGCTAGCGTGGTTATTGGGCTCATTAGTCTGGACAGTTTCTGTCTCCGAACAGTCTATTGAAAAGTGGCTGCCAGTAGGCACTAAAATCACGTTAAACCAACAGCCGAACAAGAACGTGTTGACTCACCTTGTACAAAGTGAGTGGTTTGGTAAATACAGCGTTGAAAATAAACCATCGATCTCTCCAGCTATAGAAGAGGTACGTGATGTGCCTGAAACGCAATTAAATTTAGAACTTTCTGGTGTGGTTGCCACCTCAGAGAAAGAGAAAAGTTTGGCTATTATCGCCAATCAAGGAAAACAAAATACTTATGGTTTAGGGGAATTGATTGAGGGCACTCGAGCGAGCTTAAAAGCAGTTTACCCTGATCGCGTTATTATTGAAAACCGAGGCCGTAATGAGACCTTAATGCTAGAAGGGATTGATTACAGTCAACAACAATCGATTGAACCTAGAAAGGTCTCGAGAGGAGTGACGGCTAGCCAAGGTAATAATAGTGGCAGCAGTGAAGTGATGATTGCGAAGTTACGACAAGATATAATCAAAAACCCTCAAGTGATTATGCAGTACATTCGATTGTCTCAAGTCAACCGTAATGGAGAGATCGTTGGTTACCGAGTCAGCCCGGGGAAAAATAGGCAATTATTTGATCTGTTAGGTTTAAAATCGGGTGATGTAGCGATGAGTTTAAATGGTACCGATTTAACCAATCCCAATGCACTCTCATCGATATGGGGAACTTTCTCCTCTTTATCTGAGCTAAACTTAACGGTAGAGCGTAACGGTCAAACTCATAACGTTTATATACCTTTACATTAATGGAATTAAAATGAAAAGCGGTATTAGGAGTTTTTTGTGAACAAATGGACGAACAGACTAGCCGTTTTTTTAGTCAGTGGATTGTTATGCTTCAGTGCTGTGGCCAATAATTATAGTGCCAGTTTTAAAGGGACTAACATTGAAGAGTTTATTAATATTGTTGGCCGTAATTTAGAAAAAACCATCATTGTTGATCCTGCGGTTCGTGGGCAAGTGAATGTACGTAGTTATGATGTACTTAATGAAGAGCAGTATTATCAGTTCTTTTTAAATGTGCTGGAAGTGTATGGTTTCGCTGTTGTTGAGATGGAATCTGGCGTACTGAAAGTTATTAAAGATAAAGATGCAAAAACGTCGGCAATTCCAGTGTTGGGCAGTAGCGACTCTGTTACCGGTGATGTGGTGATTACTCGAGTTATTCCAGTATTAAATGTCTCTGTTAGAGAGTTATCTCCATTATTGAGACAACTTAATGATAATGCAGGCGCAGGTAATGTTGTACACTATGATCCGGCTAATATCATTATGCTTACTGGCCGCGCGGCGGTGGTCAATCGTTTGGCTGAGATCATAAAACGGGTGGATCAAGCGGGCGATAAAGGGGTTGAAGTCATTGAACTTAAAAATGCCTCCGCGGCCGAGATGGTGCGTATTGTTACCGCTCTCAATAAAACCACCCAAGATAAAAATACCCCTGCATTCTTACAACCTAAAATTGTTGCTGATGAACGCACCAATGCCATATTGATCTCTGGTGACCTTAAGGTTCGTAAAAGACTGAAGAAGTTGATCGATCAATTAGATGTCGAGATGGCAACGAAAGGGAATAATCGTGTTTTTTACCTAAAGTATGCTAATGCCGAAGATTTGGTGGATGTACTGAAAGGGGTTAGTGATAATTTAAATGCAGCGAAAGGCTCGAAACAGACGGGAGCAAATAGCAGTATTCGAAGCGATGTCTTTATTGCAGCGCATACTGATACCAACTCACTGGTGATCTCCGCGCCGCCCGATATGATGAAATCCATGGAAGATATTATCGCTCAACTTGATATTCGTCGTGCTCAAGTATTGATTGAGGCTCTGATTGTCGAGATGGCCGAAAGTGATGGTGTTCAGTTAGGCGTTCAGTGGGGCTCTCTGAAAACTGGTGGGGTTATTCAATTTAGCAACTCAGGTGTGCCTATTGGTAATGTAATGGTAGGACTTGAAGAAGCGAAAGACGTTACTAAAACAGAAAGCTATTGGGATTCAACCAAAAAGCAATGGGAGTCTCGTACAACAACAGAAGAGGGCGATTACTCGGCATTGGCCTCTGCGTTAGGCGGCGTAAACGGTGCTGCCATGAGCGTTATTATGGGAGACTGGACAGCATTAATCAATGCGGTGGCAAACGATTCTAATTCAAACATTCTGTCGTCACCAAGCATTACAGTGATGGATAACGGCGAAGCCTCCTTTATTGTTGGTGAAGAGGTACCGGTGATTACGGGGTCAACAGCGGGTTCCAATAATGACAACCCATTTCAAACCGTTGAACGTAGAGAGGTTGGCATTAAACTCAAAGTAGTACCACAAATCAATGAAGGCAATTCAGTGCAGTTAGACATTGAGCAAGAGGTGTCTAATGTTCTCGGAGCTAATGGCGCTGTTGATGTTCGTTTTGCTAAGCGCCAGTTGAATACGTCGGTGATTGTACAAGATGGCCAAATGTTGGTACTGGGTGGTTTGATCGATGAGAGAGCGGTAGAGAGTGAATCAAAAGTGCCTTTTTTAGGTGACATTCCAATTTTGGGTTATCTGTTTAGATCAACCAGTACCCAAGTTGAGAAAAAGAATTTGATGGTGTTTATCAAACCGACCATCATTCGTGATGGCATCACCGCAGATGGTATCACTCAACGTAAATATAACTACATTCGCGCCGAGCAGCTGTATAAAGCCGATCAAGGTTTGCAACTACTCCCAGACAGTGCGATCCCTGTACTGCCTGAATATGGCTCTGATAGACGGCACCCCGCCGAAATTCAAGCATTTGCGGATCAATTGGGAGTTAAAAGGTAATGGTTGATTTTGCGTCAATGCAAATACCGATTCACTACCGTTTACCCTTTGCTTACGCTAAGCGAAATCAAGTAGTGATAGAGCCTGCTTCAGATAGTGATACTGTTTTTGATAGTCAAAAACCGATCACGTGGGTGCTGTTTCACGTCAATCCACTGCCTTCTATCGTATTGCTGGAAGTTCGTCGAGCAATGGCGACCCCCTTTTCATTGCAACAGCTGTCAGTGGAAGAGTTTGATGTGAAGTTAACGCTCGCTTATCAAAGAGACTCTTCAGAAGCTCGCCAATTGATGGAAGATCTTGGTTCAGATAATGATGACTTTTTCTCATTAGCTGAAGAGTTACCAGAGAATGAAGATCTGCTTGAATCCGATGACGATGCACCAATCATTAAATTGATCAATGCGATGTTAGGTGAAGCCATTAAAGAGGGCGCTTCCGATATTCATATTGAAACGTTTGAAAAAGAGCTCTCTATTCGTTTTAGAGTCGATGGAATTCTAATTGATGTTCTAAGGCCAAGTCGAAAGTTAGCGCCGCTGCTTGTCTCTCGTGTGAAGGTGATGTCGAAACTTGATATTGCAGAGAAACGTGTTCCCCAAGATGGCCGAATTTCATTAAAGATTGGTGGCAGAGCGGTTGATGTTCGTGTCTCTACCATGCCCTCTTCACACGGTGAACGAGTGGTTATGCGTCTGTTAGATAAAAATGCCACACGATTAGACCTTTGCAGTTTAGGCATGACCAAAGAGAATCGCACTAATTTTCAACAGATGATCAAGCGTCCTCATGGCATTATTTTGGTCACCGGACCCACTGGTTCTGGTAAATCGACCACTCTTTACGCTGGCCTTCAAGAGCTCAACAGTGCTGAGAGCAATATATTAACGATTGAAGATCCGATTGAGTTTGATATTGATGGTATTGGACAAACTCAAGTTAACCCTAAAGTCGACATGACGTTTGCCCGTGGATTAAGAGCGATTTTGCGACAAGATCCTGATGTGGTGATGATCGGTGAAATTCGAGATTTGGAGACCGCGGAAATTGCGGTTCAAGCTTCACTAACCGGGCACTTAGTGATGTCGACGTTGCATACCAATACTGCTGTTGGTGCCGTGACGCGCCTGCGAGATATGGGTATTGAGCCTTTTTTAATCTCATCATCTCTGCTTGGCGTGCTCGCACAGCGATTAATACGAAAAATCTGCCCTGACTGTCGACAACCTTATGAAGCAGATAGAGAGCAGAAAAAGTTGTTTGCTATGGATGAAGAGCACTCATTAACCCTTTATCATCCTAAAGGGTGTGAACAGTGCAATCATAAAGGATATCGAGGCCGAACAGGTATTCATGAACTGATTTTGGTGGATGAACATATTCAAGAGTTAGTACATAGCGAGTCTGGTGAACAAGCTATTGAGAAGTGGGTACGTCAAACGACACCGAGCATTCGTAGTGATGGTCTCCTTAAAGTAAAACAGGGTATAACCACGTTGGAAGAGGTTATGCGCGTAACTAAGGAGAGCTAATGCCAGCATTTGAATACACCGCATTAAACAGCAAAGGTAAACAACAAAAGGGTGTGATGGAAGGGGATAATGCCCGCCAAGTACGCCAGCGTTTGAAAGAGAAAGCGCTGATACCCATTCATATTGTTGAAACCAAAATAAAAGAGCAGAAAAAAGCCGCGCAATCCTTTAGTTTCAAGAAAGGGATCAGCACCAATGCCCTCGCACTGTTAACTCGTCAACTTTCGACCTTAGTTCAAGCGGGAATGCCATTAGAAGAGTGCCTGAAGGCCGTTTCTGAGCAGACCGAAGCCGTTAGAATTCGAAATATGTTAATGAGTGTACGTTCACGAGTGGTGGAAGGGTATACGTTATCAGACAGTTTTTCGGAATACCCACATGTATTTGATGAGATGTTCTGTTCTATGGTATCTGCGGGCGAAAAATCGGGTCATTTGGATACGGTTTTGGATAGGTTGGCTGATTATGCGGAAAATAGACAACGAATGAAAAGTAAGTTGCAGCAAGCGATGATCTATCCAACGATGCTAACCTTAATTGCAATATGCGTAGTGGCTTTTCTGTTGGCGACCGTGGTGCCTGATATTATTGAGCAGTTTGTTCATATGGGACAGGGATTGCCTGCAGTGACTGAAGTGTTATTGGCAATGAGCAACTTTGTGCAGCATTGGGGTCTTGTGGTCATTGTGATTGTCTTTTTTGCTATTTCGTTATTGAAGTGGTGTTTGAGGAAGCGTGTTTTTCGTCTCCGTTGGGACAAACAAATGTTGTCGGTGCCAGTGATTGGTAAAGTAGCGAAGGGCTTGAATACCTCTCGTTTTGCTCGAACCTTGGCGATCTGCACCTCTAGCGCTATTCCCCTACTTGAGGGGATGAAAGTCGCCGCTGATGTGATGAGCAATCAGTGGTTTAAAGAGCAAGTGATTGAAGCTTCACTGCGAGTCAGGGAAGGAGAAAGCTTGAAATCCTCACTTGAGCACACTCAGCTTTTTCCGCCGATGATGCTGCATATGATTGCCAGTGGTGAACGTAGTGGAGAGCTTGAACCCATGCTCACCCGCGCTGCAGATAACCAAGACCGAGACTTTGAGTCCTTAGTTGCGATGGCACTCGGCGTATTTGAACCACTGCTTATTGTCGCAATGGCGGGTGTAGTTCTTTTTATTGTAGTCGCAACACTTATGCCGATTATCGAACTGAATAATATGGTTGGTTAATGTTTTTTTACTGAAAATGATAGAGGTTTTTATGCAGACACACAGTTTACAGCGATCATCAAAACAGAGCGGTTTTACTCTATTAGAGGTGATGGTTGTTATTGTCATTTTAGGTATTTTGGCTACCTTGGTTATCCCAAATCTACTTGGTAATAAAGAGAAGGCCGATCAGAAAAAAGCAATAATAGACATAGTGGCATTAGAGTCCGCCCTTGATAACTATAAACTTGAGAACAGTCGCTATCCAAGCACAGATCAAGGCTTAGAAGCGTTGGTGTCTAAACCCAATATCAGCCCTGAACCTCGTAATTACCCTGAAGGTGGCTACATTCGACGTATGCCAAAAGACTCTTGGGGTAATGAGTATCAATATCTGAGCCCAGGAGAAAATGGTCGAATTGATATCTTTACCTATGGTGCAGATGGTCAAGAAGGTGGAGAAGGCATCGATGCTGATATTGGAAACTGGAATATGCAAGATTTTCAATAAGCAGGAATGACTCTAATGAAGGTGAGCAGAGGCTTTACTCTAATTGAAATTATGCTGGTATTGATACTGCTCTCTGTCAGTGCCCTGGCTGTGGTGATGAGCATGCCTGAAAGCCGCAATCAACAGGTAGAACAGCAAGCCTCTCGTTTTTATCAGCTGGTTCAACTGCTCAATGAAGACGCTCTACTCAATGGTCTCGATTTTGGTATTCGTATCAATGAGAGTAAAGGCGAGTATCGTTTTTTAACGCTGGGTGAGAATGGCTGGATGGAGCTTGAAGAGAGTCGTTATTTTTCACATGTGAAACTGGAAGATGATCTGCAGATAACGCTCGAACTTGGAGGCAGTGCTTGGTTAGACAAAGATCGACTGTTCGATGCGGGAAGTCTCTTCAATGATGAGATGTTTGATGACCTCGATAGTGATGAAAAAGTGAAACCACCACAACTGATGGTGTTATCCAGTGGTGAAATCACCGCGTTTACCGTGACTTTTTCCGCTTCATTAGAGGGGAAGCCCGCAGATAATGATTGGAGAGTACAAACCGATCAATCTGGTTTGGTTACTCTGATTGACCCCGGTGAGAGTGACGATGAAAAGTAACAGAGGCATGACTTTGCTTGAGGTATTGGTGGCATTAGCCGTCTTTGCTATTGCCAGTTTAAGTGTGATGCAGACCATTTTGCAAAGTGTGAATACCATTGCTCGTTTTGAAGAGCGAGCGTTTGCCTCAATGGTTGTGGATAATCAGATGGCGATGGTGATGCTCTCCTCTGTGCCAACGTCGACCGTAAAAGGACAAAGTGAACTTGCCAATCAACGGTGGTATTGGACAATCCAGCCAGTAAAAACCAGTGATAATCTGTTAAAAGCATTTGATATTAGTGTGGCAAAAGAGGAAGAGCAGTTATATCCGATCGTTACGGTGAGAAGTTATGCTGAGCCATAAACAACACAAACGGTATCATCGCCGTGCCATTCTTGGTTTTACATTAATAGAAGTACTGGTTGCCATTGCAGTGTTTGCCAGTTTGAGTTTGGGTGCGTATCAGGTTGTGAATCAAGCGCAGCGCGGCAATCAAATTTCCAAAGTCAGCATTGAGCGAATTAAGCAGCTGCAACGAAGTTTGATTTTTTTAGACAATGATTTTAGACAGATGGCGCCGAGGCAGTTTAGAACCGATGGCGAAGAGGCGTCTAAAAAATTACTCTACGCGGGTGACTACGTAGGAGAGTCACAGTCTCAAGGCATTCTATTTGTACGTCTTGGCTGGCAAAACCCGCAGCAAACTTTTCCGCGTGGAGAGATCACCAAAGTCGGTTATCGATTGATAGATGGTACGCTTGAAAGAGTATGGTGGCGCTACCCTGACACGGTATCTGGTGATCAACCGATAACAGTAAAGTTGTTGGATAAAGTCAGTGACTTACACTTCTTTTTCTATGATGGGAAATCATGGTTAGAGAGCTGGGATAAAGAGTTAATGTTGCCTGCCGCCGTTAAGTTGAGCATGAGACTAGAAGATAAGGGGCTTATTGAGCGTATTTTTTTAACCACAGCGGTTGATCTTCAGCAGTTGAACTCAGGCAGTGATAGCAGCGGCAAAGATGATGTTACCGGGGGTAATGGCTCTTGATGAAACGACAGAAACAGCATGGAGTTGCTCTGATAGTCGTGTTACTGCTGCTGGCTATTATGACCACCATTGCTGCTCAAATGTCAGATCGTATGGTGGTGCAGTTTCATCGCTCTGCAAGCCAAAGTAATCACCAACAAGCATATTGGTATTCTGTTGGTGTTGAATCACTAGCTAAAATTGCCATCAAGCAGAGCATTAAAGATGATCCAGACAGTGTCAATTTGAGCCAAGTATGGGCACTAGACAAAAAAACATACCCTTTAGATTTTGGTACTGCGGTAGGTGGAATAGTTGATAAGCAAGCTTGTTTTAACCTAAATGCATTAGCGTCTGCAGGTCAGAGTAGCAGTATTGATCAGAGGCCCTATTTAGTTCGAATATGGTTAAAGATATTAGAAAGTGCAGGGGAAGAGAACTATCTAGCGGAAAGTGTTGCAGATTCAAGTTGGGAGTTTATGGATAATAACCAAACGGTTCAGTCTCTCTCCGGTGTTGAAGACAGCAGTTACGAAGCATTTACTCCGCCTTATGTCGCGCCGAATGGTTTCATTGCTGATATCAGCGAATTAAGAGCCATTAATGGAGTCTCGGCAGCGTTGTTTACTGATGTAGAGCATTTGATATGTGCGCTGCCAACGTCAGAGTGGAAGTTAAACATCAACACCATTAAAGAGGAACAGGCAGAGATATTAACCGCACTTTTCTCACCCGTTTTGACTCTTAGTGACGCACAATCATTGATCAATGATCGTCCATATGAAGGATGGGAAAGTGTTGATGAGTTTTTAGCGATGGCGGCAATTCATGTCATTGATGACAAGATAAAAAGCAGTGCAAAACCGTATTTATCGGTGATTAGCCAATATTTTGAATTAGATACTGAGGTGATAGTTGAGCAGTCTCGTGTACGAGTACGTTCACTATTACACAGCAAAGATGAGAACACGGTGAGCGTTATTCGTCGCCGTTATGGAGGGTTCAGTGAGCGAAGTTCTGACAATCAGGCTCAATAGTGTAGAGTCTGAACCAATTCAATGGTTGGTGTGGTCACAAGCTCAGGGTGAAGTGATTGCTTCCGGCGAGCTAAATTCGACCAATGAGTTATCACAACTTAGCAGTTATGCTACTCAGCGACAGGTTGTTGCATTAATGCCATCTTGTGATGTGCTGCTAACCAATGTGTCCATTCCTGTGGGGGCACCAAGAAATTTAACCACGATATTGCCCTATCTATTGGAAGATGAGTTAGTGCAAGATATCGCTGACTTACACTTTTCATTAATTAATAAAGAGGCGGGAGTCGCACACGTTGCGGTGGTTCAACGCCATAAGTTAGAGAGTTGGTTAGCGCAATTTGAACAAGCAGGATTGAGCATCAAAAAGATTATTCCTGACTGTTTGGCACTGCCATTTTTTGCCGGTGGATTGACGATTGCGGCCATGAATCAGCAATGGTTGGTCAGAAGTGCTGTCTATCAAGGAACCAGTATCGATTATTCATTACTGGAACCTTTGCTGCAATCTCTTGAGAATCCAACAGAAGATAACGCTGAAGATTGGGTGATTCACACGCTCAGTGATATGCCAAGTGATCGTAAAAAAATGCCCGTTTCAGCAACATGGCAAGCAGAAAGTCCAGAGTTGATCATGGAGGTTTTAGCAAAAGGGGCACTTAACTGCTCTGCGAATCTATTAAGTGGCCAATATAAAAATCGTGCATCGTGGCATGTGCATTGGACATTGTGGAAACCCGCCGTTATCGCGGCTTGTTTATTGTTGGTCATTCTCTTTGCTCAACATGTTATCACTATTCAAAAAATGGAAGATAGAGGCTTAGCATTACGAGCTGAAAGTGAGCGTATCTTCAGAGAAGTATTCCCAAACAAAAGAAAAATCCCGACCACCAGTTACCTTAAGTCGCAGATGAATGCTGAAGAGTCAAGATTAAAGGGAGAGGGTGGTTTTGATGCATTAAGTTGGTTGAATGAGTTGCACCCCTATTTTGTTAAAGTGCCGACCATCACCATTATCAGTATCAAATATGATGGAAAAAGAGAGGAGTTGCGTATCCAAGCGCAAAGTCGTGATTTTCAATCTTTTGAAAAAATGGGAGTGAGTTTAAAAGTGGCGTTTGATGTTGAGCAAGGTCAATTAAACAAAACAGATAATGTAGTTAATGGTTCTTTTGTTATTCGGAGGCAGAGATGAAGGAGTGGTGGAATAACCTATCCAGTCGCGAGAGAAACTTAATGTTAGTTGCGTTCGCTTCTCTGTTGTTTGCTTCCATCTATTGGGGGCTTTTTCAGCCACTCAGTAACAAGTCTGAACGAGCGGAAAATCGACTGCAACGTGAACAAAAATTATTGGTATGGGTTGAAAGCAAAGCTGATGCAATTATCGAGCTGCGAAGAAGCAACCAACAGAGCGTAAACAGCAGGTTTAAACCACTCAATCAGGTGATTCCGACCAGCAGTAAGCAGTTTAATATTGAGCTGATTAGAATGCAGCCAAGAGAGGACAAAGTGCAAGTGTGGATAAAACCAGTGCCTTTTTCTGCGCTTATGCAATGGCTCGCTTTCATCAAAGAGTCAGAAGGTGTTGAGGTTGAATTCCTTGATATAAAACGAACAGATACGAAAGGGGTGGTTGAACTGAGCCGCTTACAACTTGGGCGAGGGTAATTCATGAAATCAAAACTGCTGCTTAGCGTACTTTTCATTGTGGTCTTTTTGGTTAGCTCAGTGGTACATATGCCAATTGCTTGGCTGCTTCAGCACATTCCCATAAGCAGTCAGGTTGTTATTCGAGGGGCAACAGGAACGCTATGGCATGGTAAGGCTGAGGCCATTAATCTACAAAAAATCGATTTAGGTCAATTGCAATGGCAGTTTGAGCCGACGGAACTTCTCTCTGGTGGTTTTGCATTTTCGACACGTTTTGGCCGTGGTGGCGCACTTGATTGGAATGGTAAAGGTATTTTTGGTTACAGCACCAATGGCCCTTATGCTAAAGGGGTGTTGGTATCGGTAAAAACGGCCAGTTTGATGAAGCAGATTAAGATGGCTATTCCAGTGAAAATTGAGGGACAGTTAGAACTAACCTTAAATAACTATCAATTTTCAGCACCTTGGTGCGAGATGGCAGAGGGCGAGTTGGTTTGGTCTGATGCACAGTTGAAGACACCGTTGGGGGCAGTCAACCCCGTAGAGGCTATTGCTACACTCGCATGTCAGGACAGCATGATTACTCTGAAATCTGTGCAGGACTCTGCACAACTAAGCAGCGAATTCTCCGTTGAGTTGCACCCTGATGCAACGTATAAAATATCGGGTTGGGTAAAACCGGGCGATCAATTGCCCCAAAAGGTCGAATCACAGCTTAAATGGCTTGGCAGCCCAAACTCAAAAGGGCAATATAAGATCAACCATGTTGGTCGTTTATAATTGAGTGTAATGAGTCATCAAGAGGTTTGTATGAGTCAGTCTAAGAAACCTGAAATTTTATCTTCCCAAGTCGTTGCTCAGTCAAGACTATTTAAAATCGAGTCTCTGGAACTTCGATTTTCAAATGGTGAAGAGCGCACTTATGAACGAATGATGCCGAGTGAGCGTCATGCCGTGATGATGGTGCCGATTACTGCACAGGGTGATCTGTTATTAATTCGTGAATATTCAGCTGGTACCGACAGATATGAACTAGGCTTTCCTAAAGGGCTAATAGATAAAGGTGAGTCGGCTGAAGAGGCGGCAAACCGAGAGTTAAAAGAGGAGATCGGCTTTGGTTCAAAACAGCTGACTTTATTAAAAGAGGTGGTTTTGGCTCCGTCGTACTTCTCTAGCAAAATGATGTTGTATGTCGCTCAAGATCTCTTTCCTGAACAGTTAGAAGGGGATGAACCTGAGCCATTAGAAGTCATTAAGTGGCCTCTGGCCCAAGCTGAAGAGCTGTTAAACCATCTCGACTTTGCAGAAGCAAGAAGCATCGCGGCTCTAATGTTAACAATACAAAGGCTATCTAAGGAGTAAAAGATGGCAACACTTTCTCATTTAATACCAGAGGTCATTGAGATCGCGCGATCATCAGGCCAATTGATTTTGGATATTTATGAAAAAGGGACCTTTGAAGAGTTCACTAAATCAGATAATACCCCTGTAACGAGTGCGGATTTAGCAGCTCATAAATTTGTTACTGAGCAGCTTTCTAAGTTGACTCCGGATATTCCAGTGCTCTCTGAAGAAGACGCAGATGTCAGTTTGGCAGAGCGTAGTCAGTGGGATCGCTATTGGTTAGTTGACCCGTTGGATGGCACGCAAGAGTTTATTGCTCGTAGTGGCGATTTTGCAACCATCATCGCTTTAGTTGAGAATAATCAGCCCGTCATGGGGGTGGTATACGCACCTATGTCAAACCTGATTTACTTTGCTTATCAAGGTGAAGGGGCGTGGAAAGTTGAGAATAACGAGCGCTTGCCAATCGGTATCCATAAACACAATAAAAGTGATGAGAGTATTTCGATTGCGGTGAGCAGGCGTCAAAATCTCACAACCATCACCGAACGTATGGATTCATCGTGGCATTATAATTTTATTCCATTAGGCTCTGCTGCGTTGAAAGCCTGTTTGGTAGCAGAAGGTGCTGCAGACTGTTATCTACGTATTGGACCGACAGGTGAATGGGATACCGCGGCAACACAATGCATTGTTGAAGAGGCTGGTGGAAAAATTTTAAACACCCATTTGCAACCGCTTACCTACAATGAAGAAGAGTCACTTGAAAACCCAAACTTTATTGTATTAGGGGATCAAAACTTGCCGTGGGGAAAAATTTTAAAATAGCAGATTAAACATCAAAAAAGGCAAAGACGATGAGTGTCTTTGCCTTTTTAAGTTCTATTAGAACAAAATTAGTAGTAAGAGTGCTCACCACGGTCATGTTCAGTTTGATCTCGAACCGCTGTTAATTCACCTTCAAATTGAGCTAACAACTCTTTTTCAATGCCTTCTTTTAAGGTTACATCAACCATTGAACAACCATTACAACCACCACCAAACTGGACGATAGCGACACCGTTTTCAGTTATTTCCATTAAACTGACGTGACCGCCATGGCTCGCAAGCTGAGGGTTAACTTGAGTTTGTATGGCATATTCAACACGTTCCATCAGCGAAGCATCATCCGAAACTTTACGCATTTTAGCGTTAGGGGCTTTTAGTGTGAGCTGTGAACCCATTTTATCGGTAACATAATCAATGTCAGCTTCATCCAGAAAAGGAAGGCTAAGTTCATCAATATAAGCAGAAAAAAGCTCATATTTTATTTTAGTATCGCTCGTTTCAATCGCTTCAGGTGGGCAGTAAGAGACGCCACATTCCGCATTTTGAGTTCCAGGATTAACAACGAATACACGGATGCTGGTACCTTCAGGCTGCTGTTCTAGTAATTTTGAAAAATGACGTTGTGCATTTTCAGTAATAGTAATTGTCGACACGCTTAATACCTGACTATTTTAGTAAGTTTCCCCTATTCTACTATTGTTCAGAAAAGCGGTCATCTTTTTTGCTCTTTTTCTGGTCAATCGGTTAGACGTTTTTATCATATCAACGGATAAACTGATTCTGCAGTTCGGCAAATACAATAAATATCTACCCGTTTTACGCCTGCTTTTTTCAGTAACTTTGTCAGTATGGTTACGGTGCTTCCCGTGGTGACGACATCATCGACAATGGCGATATGTTCAGGTAACTGAGTTGGATTCAGCTTAAAAGCGGCCAATAAGTTCTTCTTACGCGCGACTCTATCTAACCCTTGCTGCATTTGGGTGGCTTTGATACGACAAAATAGATTTGGTTTCATATCTACCTCTAAAGCAGTTGCTAAATGTTTTGCGATCAATTCACTTTGATTAAAGCTGCGAAACAGTGCTCGCCGCCAATGCAGAGGAACAGGAGCAAGCATAGGTGCAGGTTCTTCGATATGCTTCGCTAATAGCTGGGCGAGATCGTAAGCGAGCCAGAATTTTCGTTGGTATTTAAATTGATGAATCAGTGGCTTTAAAGGTCGTTGATACTCTCCAACGCAGATAAGGCGATCCCAAGGGGGAGGATGGTTTAAGCAAGCTCCACATTTATCCACCGGGATTAATGTTGTGAGACCGCACTGCTGGCAGCGAGGCACTGGAGCAAAGTAAGAGAGACAAGCCTCGCACCATACAACATCGCTGGTGGGCATAGGAAGCTTGCACCATAAACAGTGCGATTGATGACAACTAGTGATTGATCTTCTAATCCAGCCAGATAACATCAGTACTATAATTACCTCAAAAATGAATTAAGGCAGTGTAAATGAGAAAACCACTATTTTGGCAAACCGAAGGACAAGGTCTGGATCTAGTTCTCATTCACGGTTGGGGCATGAATGGTGCGGTTTGGCATAATATTGTCATGCAACTGTCACAGCACTATCGAGTACACGCGGTGGACCTGCCTGGTTATGGTCACAGCGGGGCATCTCAAGCGGATTCATTTGAACAGATGTGTGAGTGGATTTTAGAAGAGGCACCAGAGAATGCGATTTGGCTTGGTTGGTCTTTAGGTGGTCTGGTTGCAACCCACATTACCCAGGTAGCACCAGAGCGCGTCAGTAAGCTCATTACGGTGGCCAGCTCCCCCTCTTTTGCAGACTCAGAGCAGTGGAAAGGGATAAAACCAGAAGTATTGAATAATTTTATTGAGCAGTTGTCTGGTAATTTCAGATTAACCGTTGAACGTTTTATGGCACTGCAAGCGATGGGCAGCCCAACCGCCAGACAAGATGTGAAGCAGGTGAAAAAGGCGGTATTCAGTCGCCCGGTTCCAGAACCACAAGTATTAGCTCAAGGTTTGAAAATACTCGCCGATACTGATTTACGAGGCTCATTAACTTTAATCAACCAACCTTTTCTTCGACTCTATGGCCGATTAGATGGTTTGGTACCGGTTAACGTTGCTGAGAAGGTGTCTGAGATGTCACCGCATTCTGAAAGTTATATTTTTCAGAGCGCTTCTCATGCACCTTTTATCTCTCACAGTGAAGAGTTTATTGAAGTATTACAACGCTTTATTGATAAATAGGTGGTAATGAGGCTATATAACAGCAGCAATGAAGTACCGCTATGTAATACAGCTCATTACTTTGTCGATGATTTGCAATGGATAGGTAGGTAAATAGCATGATGTTTTCGCCATCGAGCGTAAATGTGCCATTGATAGCGCCATCCGTTAACTTACCGACGGAACAAGTAGCACGGGATAACCGAATCCGTCAACCAGTTACTCCAGCAAAGCAACTGACAAAATCCTTAGCTGAGAAAGAGATCTCAGAAAAGGATAAGCAGCGTCGCAGGGAAGCTTGGGATCCTTCTGAGCACCCCGATTATGTATTTTTGGAAGAGGAAGAGGATGATGACACCCATTTACCCTTTTATAATGTCGATAATGAGCTCGCTAGAATAGCAAAGTTGTTGTCATTGGATACATACGCCGCTGGTGAAGGGATGGGGTATACAATTCGCTTTGGGTTACCTAAAGAGTTATTACATGCCCTAGAACAGTTAGGAACGATGGTTCGTCGAAGGACGGTGATCAGTTACCATTATGACAAATCGGTTGTTCCTAATTTACCTTCAGAAGTATTGGCAGTGCTTTAAGTGCAATGACAGCTATCATTGCACTTAGATGGTAAATAGGAAACCAAGAGCTTGATGAACATCTCGCTCTTGAGTTTTTTACTTTTTGGCTTTAGCAAAAGCCGCTGCGAATGCACCACCCATCGCCGCATTACCGGATTGGTTACTCGGTTTTATGGTCGAGCTTGGACGCTGGTTTTTCCCTGCGGGCTGGCCTTTGTTGGTGGCTGGTTGACGTTGAGGACGATTATCTTTTCCCGGTTGATCGTGTAAGCGCATAGAGAGAGCGATACGCTTTCTTTGCACATCTACCTCCATCACTTTTACCTTTACAATGTCGCCTGCTTTTACCACTTCACGTGGATCCGCCACAAATTTATCCGTCAGTGCAGAGATATGCACTAAACCATCTTGATGCACACCAATATCAACAAAGGCACCAAAATTTGCCACGTTAGAGACCACACCTTCCAATATCATACCAATTTCAAGATCCGTGACCTTATTAATCCCATCAGCAAAGGTAGCGGTTTTAAACTCAGGTCGTGGATCTCGGCCCGGTTTATCCAGCTCTGTAATGATGTCGGTGACGGTGGGTAGGCCAAAATTCGTATCGGTATAGTCAATGGCGTTAATGCCGCGCAAAAACTCACTGTTACCAATAATTGCATCGATTGATTTACTGTTTTTTGCTGCGATCTCTTTCACCAAAGGGTAGGCCTCTGGATGAACGGCTGAGCTATCCAGTGGATTTTTGCCCCCCATGATACGTAAAAAACCGGCACACTGTTCGAACGCTTTTGGCCCAAGGCGCGCCACTTTTTTTAGGGTGATTCGAGCATTAAAACGGCCATGTTCATCGCGATAATCCACAATATTCTGCGCAATGGTGGTGGTAAGGCCCGCCACTCGAGTTAGTAGGGCTGCAGAGGCGGTATTGACATCAACACCGACCGCATTTACACAATCTTCAACGACACCATCAAGGCGCTTGGCCAGCTGACTTTGGCTTACATCGTGTTGATATTGGCCCACACCGATAGACTTAGGGTCAATTTTTACCAGCTCTGCCAATGGGTCTTGTAAACGGCGAGCAATAGATACTGCACCACGAATAGAGACATCTAAATCGGGAAACTCTTTAGCGGCTAACTCTGAGGCGGAGTAAACCGACGCGCCTGCTTCACTGACAATAATCGCCTGTGCTTTTAGACCTGTGTTTTTTAGTAAATCGGCCACAAAGCTGTCGGTCTCTCTTGACGCGGTGCCGTTACCAATGGCAATCAAATCCACTTGGTGTTTGCGGATCAGCGCTTCAATGGTACGTCCCGATTTCTCAATTTGGTTATGCGGTTGGTTAGGATAGATAGTATCAGTGGCCACCACTTTTCCGGTTGGGTCAATCACTGCGACTTTGGTTCCTGTGCGTAGACCCGGATCCAAGCCGAGTGTGGTTTTTAATCCAGCAGGAGCGGCCATCAATAGATCTTTCAGATTGGTAGCAAACACGTCAATGGCGCCGGTTTCAGCGGTCTCTTTGAGCGCGCCCATTAACTCGGTTTCCATGTGCATTAATATTTTAACGCGCCAGCCCCAGCTGATGACCTGTTTACGCCAGATATCACTCGGTTGAGTAGCCAGTTTGACGCCGAAATGGTCGGCAATAATGACCTCACAATAAGAGCTGCGCACCCCCTCTTCTTGACGTGGATCTGCGTTGAGTGAGACTTGTAAAAAACCTTCATTACGACCACGAAACATAGCCAAAGCTCGATGAGACGGTACTTTAGTCAAACGCTCGTTATGCTCAAAGTAATCTTTGAATTTTTCGCCTTCACTCTCTTTGCCAGCAATAACACGCGAGCTTAGTTCAGCACAACTCAGCAGGTGACGACGAATTTTATCAATAAGACCAGCATCTACTGCCATTCGCTCGATCATAATGGCGCGAGCTGCATCCAGTACCGCTTTATTATCACTAAAACCAGCGTCAACATTAATAAACTTGGCCGCTTCAACTTCCGGATCATGACTCGGTTGAGACCACAGAAGATCGCCCAAAGGTTCAATCCCTGCTTCAATGGCGATCTGCCCTTTAGTGCGACGTTTTTGTTTGTAAGGTAGGTAGAGATCTTCAAGACGAGTTTTATTATCTGCAGAGAGAATCTCGGCTTCTAAAGCTGGAGTGAGTTTATCTTGTTCTTTAATGGACTTTAAAATGGTTTTACGGCGATCATCCATCTCTCGAAGGTAACTCAAGCGACTGTCTAAGGTGCGCAGCTGGGTATCATCCAGTCCTTCCGTCACCTCTTTACGGTAGCGAGCAATAAAAGGCACCGTATTACCGTCATCGATAAGTTGTACTGTGGCAGCAACTTGCTGAGGGCGAACATTGAGTTCTTGTGCGATCAAATTATTGATGGCTGTTGTCATTAGATAGTCTCATTTAATATTTGATGTTATTTACAAACCAAGTCTTAGGGCCTTCAGGGGTTTGAACAACGGCATCGTCATCCACCTCTTTTTTGAGCAGCGCTCTGGCCATAGGAGAGTCTATAGAGATGTAATCATGTCGACCGTAGATCTCATCTGGGCCAACAATGCGCAAAGAGAGCGTCTCTCCTGCTTCGTTTTCAATCTCTACCCAAGCACCAAAAAACACCTTACCATCTTGCTGTGGCGAGTATTCAATTACATTCACCACTTCAAGACGTTTACGCAAAAAGCGAACCCTACGATCAATCTGTCGTAAAATTTGCTTGTTGTATTTATAATCAGCATTTTCTGAGCGGTCACCTAAACTGGCCGCCCAAGTGACTTTCTGAGTGATCTCGGGTCGTTTAACGCGCCATAAGTGATCCAACTCTTGTTTGAGTTTGTTATAGCCTTCACGAGTAATTAAGTTTGTTTTCATATTATTTATTGTACTGACTAATCGAGATCTTAGCTAAGATAAAGTGAGGATTTAACATTAGCGAAAAAGTACACAAAACGTAACAATTTCAAATCGAATTATCATCGATATTCCATACATCGGCCCAAGTTATTAGTACACTAGGGGTGAAAGTACTATTTCTAAATAGTGCCATTGTTTGAGGTAGGTAAAATATGCAAGATAATTTCAAGATATTGGTGGTAGATGATGATATGCGTCTACGTTCTCTATTGGAGCGCTATCTTTCAGAGCAAGGCTTTCAGGTAAGAAGTGTGGCTAATAGTGAGCAGATGGACCGCTTGCTGCTTCGTGAAAATTTTCATTTGATGGTATTAGATCTGATGCTGCCTGGCGAAGATGGTTTATCTATTTGCCGTCGATTGCGCAGTGCCAATAATATGCTGCCGATACTGATGCTTACCGCTAAGGGCGATGAGATAGACCGTATTGTTGGTCTTGAAGTGGGCGCCGATGACTATTTAGCCAAACCATTTAATCCACGTGAACTGCTAGCGCGTATTCGTGCCGTATTAAGACGTCAAACCATAGAGTTGCCGGGTGCCCCGAGCTCTGAAGAAGAAATTATTGAGTTTGGCGAATATCGACTTAATCTTGGCACTCGTGAAATGTTCCGTAATGAAGAGCCGATGCCACTGACGTCGGGTGAATTTGCCGTATTGAAATCGCTGGTGACTAATGCTCGTGAACCGATGTCGCGTGATAAGTTAATGAATTTGGCTCGCGGCCGTGAATATTCAGCGATGGAGCGTTCGATTGATGTGCAAATCTCTCGCCTACGCCGGATGATAGAAGAGGATCCAAGTCGTCCTCGTTATATTCAGACCGTATGGGGTTTAGGATACGTATTTGTTCCTGAAGGAAAAGAGCAGTAAACTCAACGGATAATGAAAAGTACTTTTGCGCGAACTCTTTTTCTACTAGGCAGCTTGCTAATTGTGAGCCAGATATTCTCATACCTGGTAGTGCTTAACTATGCGCTGTTGCCAAGTGTTAAGCAGTTTAATCGAATTCTAGGTTATGAAATACGATTGATGCTGGCAGAAGATCTTGAGCTGAAAAATGGCAGCAAAATACATTTAGACCAACCTCTTAGGCGTCACCTATTGGAACAGCTTGGTGTGACCCTACATACCCCCAGCGATGCACTGGTTCAGCATGAATATCAAAAAGCGACCGTTATCGACTTTCTCAGCGAAGATATGAGTAAAGAGCTGAAGTCCCATACTCAAGTTAGCCTTGTGCTGGGTGTAGACAGTTATGTGTTGTGGGTGAAGTGTGATGCGATGCCTGGATTTTTGATGCGCATCCCTCTGTCTGAGCTGCACGAAGATGATTTTCAGCCACTATTTCGTTATAGTTTGATCATTGCCTTCCTAGTTATCGCTGGTGGTTGGCTGTTCATTCGTTTGCAAAACAGACCGTTGGTCACCTTAGCTGAAGCGGCAAAACGAGTGGGTAAAGGTGAAGTGCCAGCGGAAATCCCTGAAAAAGGTGCCTCAGAAATTCGAGCGGTGACTTCAGCATTTAATCAAATGACCCGAGGTATTCAAAAGTTAGAAGATGATCGCGCTCTATTAATGTCAGGGGTAAGCCATGATCTACGAACGCCATTAACCCGTATTCGTTTAGCCACTGAAATGATGTCACCTAAAGAGAGCTATCTTGCAGAGAGTATGATCAAAGATACGGAAGAGTGTAATGAGATCATCAGTCAGTTTATGGATTATTTAAAACCGGCCACCGCACAGAGTTTCTCTTCGTTAGACATCAATGAATTAGTCAATGAAATTGCAATATCTGAAGGGGGTTATGAGCGAGAAATTGAGGTTAACCTGACTCCTCTTCCTAAATATGTTTATGGCAATGCCATTGCGGTGAAACGTGCGATTACCAATTTAGTCACCAACGCGATTCGTTACAGTGATGGCATGATAGTGATCACTACCCAAGTTACCGACGATGAGCAGATGGCTGTGGTGAGTATTAAAGACTTCGGTCCGGGCATCGCATTAGAGCAGCAACAATCTGTATTTGAACCTTTTACTCGTGGAGATAGCGCGCGAGGCAGTGAAGGCACTGGATTGGGTCTAGCTATCGTAAAACGTATTATCACTCATCATAATGGCACTATATCGTTGAGCAACCACAGCGAAGGTGGTCTGGATATTCGGTTAATGTTGCCTTTTGAAAATGAGGTCAATTAACCTTATTTATGCATTGGAGTAGATATCTTTCTCTCCAACCCAACGCTGAATGATCGCTTGAGCATTGCCTGGATAGTTCTCATGTATATGACGAGCCATACGCTGCACTTCTGGAATTAGGCGTTGATCTCGTACTAGGTCAGCGATTTTAAAATCAGCAACTCCAGTCTGTTTGGTGCCAAGTAACTCTCCCGGCCCTCTGATCTCTAAATCTTTCTGCGCAATCACAAAACCGTCATTACTCTCACGAAGAACCCCTAATCGTTTTTGTGCAGTTTTTGATAACGGTGCATGGTAGAGCAATACGCAGTGGCTGGCGACCGTGCCTCGACCCACCCGACCACGCAGTTGATGCAGTTGAGCAAGGCCTAGACGTTCTGGGTTCTCTATGATCATTAAACTGGAGTTTGGTACATCTACCCCCACCTCAATCACTGTGGTGGCGACCAGCAAGTGTAATTCACCCGCTTTAAATTTTTGCATGACCGCTTGTTTTTCCGCAGATTTCATCCGTCCATGCACTAAACCAATGTTGAGTTCAGGTAACAGTAGCGTTAACTCTTCCGCCGTTATTTCAGCGGCTTGCGCTTCTAAAAGTTCAGACTCATCAATTAAGGTACAGACCCAATACGCTTGTCGCCCGTCATTGGTGCAGGCGGCTCGTACTTTTTCGATAATATCTCGGCGACGGGTATCTGGAAGTGCAATGGTTTGAATCGGGGTTCTTCCAGGAGGAAGCTCATCAATAACCGAGGTGACGAGATCGGCATAGGCGGTCATGGCCAGAGTTCGAGGGATCGGTGTTGCGGTCATGATCAATTGGTGTGGAAAGACACCCTGTTTCTCGCCTTTTGCACGCAGTTCTAACCGCTGATGCACACCAAATCGGTGTTGCTCATCAATAATCACTAAGGCCAAATTATGAAATTCGACATGCTCTTGAAAGAGGGCGTGAGTGCCCACCACCATCTTGGCACTGCCGTCAGCAATGCTGGATAACTGATTCTGTTTTGCTTTGTTTGTTAACTTTCCAGCTAACCAGCCAACTTTTATGCCCATAGGCTCAAGCCAAGTTGCAAAGTTAATGGCGTGCTGCTCAGCGAGCAGTTCAGTGGGCGCCATTAATGCGACTTGATAACCATGTTCAATCGCTCTCACTGCAGCTAAGGCGGCTACTAAGGTCTTTCCAGATCCAACATCACCTTGCACTAAGCGCATCATCGGATGAGGTTTAGTTAGATCATCTTCAACCTCTTTCACGACTCGCTGCTGGGCGTTGGTTGGAGTAAATGGCAATTGCTGCAGCAGCTGCTGTTTTAAGTGGCTGGTTTCAGGCAATGCATACGAGCGATCTTGTTGACCTTTACTGCGAACGGCCAGCATAGAGAGATTTTGAGCCAATAACTCCTCCATGATAAGACGCTGCTGTGCTGGGTGCTTACCTTGGTCAAATTGATCCATATCGAGCGGTGGTGTTGGTCGATGGATGGTGTGCAGTGCTGCAGATAATGTGATTTGATTATTATAGAGTCCAGCCGGTAATAACTCACTCACCGCTGTTTTATCAAGCAACAGTAGAGCTTGATCAGTAATACTGCGAAGGGTCGTTTGGCGCAGTCCCTCAGTGGTTGGGTAGACTGGCGTGAGCGTTTGAGGCTGCTCAGAGTGGTCGTCTGATGAAGTCTGAAAGTGGTAGTCAGGGTGAACAATCTCTAAACCGCTCATGCCTCTTTTCACCTCACCAAAGGCGTGTATGGATTTACCTTCAGAAAAACTGTTCTTCATTCCGGCGTTAAAATTGAAAAAGCGTAACGCTACGGTGCCATTACCGTCGCTGATTTTTACTGTCAGCATCTTTTTACGACCGAAATGGGTGTCGCAACTCATCACCGTTCCCTGTACGGCAACCACAATACCTGCGTGCAGCTGAGACATTGGCCACACACGGGTTCGATCTTCGTAGCGCAAAGGGAGATGGAATAGCAGATCTTGAACCGAGTGCAAGCCCACTTTTGCCAGCTTCTCTGCAACTTTGGCGCCAACGCCAGCAAGTGCTGTCAGGGGAACTGCGGATAAAATCTGATTAGACATTCACGCTCCTTGTTACCGTTTACGGATCTTTTTCGGTTTGATGGCTTGCATCTCTGCCCACCACGCCTCATCGGCAACGATCTGTCCAATCTCGTCCAGTTTAGGTATGAGTAACCCTTTACGTTTAGCGACTTTTGCCAGTACAGGATGACCCCGTTCGAACAGTATTTTGTTGACCACATCATCAGGTAGGTCGGTTTTACTTTTGTTGTACATGCCCGCCAGTTCTCTTTGACGTTGCGCTTCATAAAGAATAAGGGCGCTGGCAACCGAGACATTCAAAGACTGTACCATACCGACCATAGGGATGATGATGTCTTGATCGGCTAATGCGAGCGCCTTCTTAGAGATGCCGGTTTTTTCACTGCCCAGAATAATGGCCGTCGGTTTGGTGTAGTCAATCTCACGAAAGTCGACAGCACACTCTGATAGATTGGTCGCCAACACTTGCATGCCTTGATCTTTTAAGTGACCAATGGCGCTAGTAATGTCTTTATGAGTATCTACTTCAACCCAATTACGAGCTCCCGCCGAGGTGTGACTGAGGGTGCGCATCTGTTGTGTTGGCCATACCGCATGAATTTTATGAACACCAGTAGCATCAGCGGTTCGGATGATGGCTGAGACATTATTGGGCTTATGGACCTCTTCTAAACACAGAGTAAGATCAATCTGTCTTGATGAGAGTACGGAAGTGATGCGCTGATAACGTTCTAGATTCATAATGTTTGGCTAATCGTTAATTAAGAGTGGCTTGAAACAGGGTGTTTATAATGAAAAATGCGCCCGGTAAGAGCGCAAGTTTTAAAATGTACAGCGGATCAATTCTTTCGTCGTCGTACTTTTAATACCAGAGGCATGACGCGAATACGGCGCATGATTTCAGCTAAGTGCACACGGTCTTTAACGGTTAATTCAACCGTGACGGCATACAAACGGCCATCTTTCTCTTCTGTAGAGATACTGCGTATATTCGAGCCAGTACTTGCAATAACACTGGTTAAACCGGCTAACACACCTTGGTTGTTGTGCAGTTCAACTTTGAGGGTAGTAACAAACTCTTGTTCAAATTCATCTGCCCACTCTACACCCATATATTTATCGGGTTCTTTTGGATAACCGCGGACATTGGCACAATCTTCCATATGAACCACCAGACCGCGACCGGGACTAACATGAGCAATAATGTGGTCACCAGGAAGTGGCTGACAACAATTAGCAAAAGTCAGTAGAATACCTTCTGCACCACGAATGGGCAGTTTTCTACCTGAGATTGAGTTGCTCTCTTGTTCAGTTAACTCATCTGAATTACCTAACAAGCGACGTGCAATCACAATACTCATCAATTCACCTAAACCAATGGATGCTAATAAATCTTCTTGGCTTTCAAGCCTTAGATCCGTGAGTACATTGTTGAGATTCTCAGCGTTAATTTCATCAATCGCCACTTTCCCCAGAGCATGATTAAGCAGTCTTCTTCCAAGAATAACGGAATCTTCTCGGCGAAGGGTTTTCAGGCTTTGACGAATATTAGTACGAGCACGAGCAGTGACCACATAGTTAAGCCAAGCCGCGTTAGGCCTTGCACCCGGCGCACTGATGATCTCGATAGTTTGACCATTTTTAAGGGGTTTACTTAACGGATAAGGTTGGCGATTGACTTTAGCACCAACACAAGTACTGCCTACATCAGAGTGCAGAGAGTAGGCAAAATCGACGGCGGTTGCCCCTACCGGAAGCTCGAAAATACGGCCCTTTGGTGTGAACACATATATTTCATCAGGGAACAGCTCAGATTTAACATTTTCGATAAATTCAAATGAGTTACCCGCACTCTGCTGCAGCTCTAATAAACTTTGCATCCAGCGTTGGGCTCGAATTTGAGAGGTGGTGCCGGACTTGTCACCATCTTTATAAGACCAGTGAGCTGCCACACCTTTGTTGGCCATCTGCTCCATGTCATCAGTACGGATTTGCACTTCAACAGGCACGCCGTGTGGCCCAACCATTGAAGTATGTAGAGACTGATAGCCATTGGCTTTAGGTACCGCGATGTAATCTTTTACTTTTCCAGGGCGAGGTTTATAGAGGTTATGTACCTGTCCAAGAATTCGATAGCAGGTATCTACATCTTCAACAATGACTCTAAAAGCATAGATATCCATAATGGTGTGGAATCTCTGCTCTTTGTTTTTCATTTTTTGGTAGATAGAGAACAAGTTCTTCTCTCTGCCTAATACCGTGCCCTTGATGCCAGCTTCTTCAATACGCCCTTCAATTTCAGAGTGAATTTTATGAATCATCTCTTTTCGATTGCCACGCGCTGATTTAACAACTTCTTTAAGCACTCGATAACGATTTGGATAGAGGGCTTCAAAACCTAACTCTTCAAGTTCAGTTTTGATGTTATGGATGCCTAATCGATGGGCAAGAGGAGAGAAGATTTCTAAGGTTTCACGTGCAATGCGGCGACGTTTGTCAGGTCGTAGTGCACCGAGTGTTCTCATGTTATGAGTGCGGTCAGCCAGTTTAATCAGAATGACGCGAATATCATGAACCATGGCCATGATCATTTTACGAAAGTTTTCTGCTTGGGCTTCTTTACGATCTCTAAACTTTAATTTATCCAGTTTTGAGACGCCATCGACCAACTCGGCAACGGTTTTACCAAATTGCTCAGCAAGATCTTCTTTGCTGACGGGGGTATCTTCAATGACATCGTGCAAAAGCGCGGCCATAAGAGACTCATGATCAAGACGCATCTCTGCCAGAATAAGTGAGACAGCGACAGGGTGAATAATATAGGGTTCACCGCTAGAACGAGTCTGTCCTTCGTGCGCTTCTCTTGCTACAAGGTAAGATCGACGCAGAGCCTCAATTTGAGGCTCTGAAAGGTATTCTTGGGCAACATCTTTTAGGCTATCGAATAAATACAAACTTAGGCTCGGTATCCGTAATGTTGAACAGGGGTTGCCGTATTAGCGAGGCAACGTAATTGAGCTAACAGCAGCAAGTTCAGCAGCATCTTGCTCTTGTTGCTCTTGACGCTCACGAGCATCCAACACATCTTTAGTGATTAAACCTTCTTCGATTTCACGAAGAGCAATAACAGTTGGTTTATCATTCTCTTCAGGAACCAAGGCATCCTTTCCGCCAGTCTGCATTTGACGAGCGCGACGAGAAGAGATAAGTACTAAGTCGAAGCGGTTGCCGATTTTTTCAACAGCGTCTTGAACGGTTACGCGTGCCATGAAGGACTCCAAAAATAATTAATTTAATATACGATGTAAAATTGTACAGAAATGTGGTGCCTATTACACTAAAAATATGATCACATCGATCTTTATGGATCGTTGTTACCTCTTTAGTAGCGTTATTCTGCCAATAAGCCTGATAACATACTGCTGTATTTAGCGGTCTGTTTATCTTGTTTTAATCTTTCCGCACGGATAATGGCTTTAAAATCCACAAGGGCAGCATCAAAATCATCATTCACAATGACATAGTTATATTCATTGTAGTGTGAGATCTCTGATTTAGCCTTATCCATACGCTTTGCAATGACGGCCTCGCTATCCTGGCCGCGTGTATTTAATCGACGCTCCAGCTCCTCTTTTGACGGAGGTAAGATAAAGAGGCTTTTTGCTAAAGGCATCTGTTTGCGAATTTGACGAGCACCTTGCCAATCAATATCTAAAAATATATCGATGCCTTTATTTAGGTTATCTTCAATCCAAACACGAGATGTTCCGTAGTAATTACCGAAAACTTCAGCGTGTTCAAGAAAAACACCTTGTTCCATTAACTCTTCAAACTTCTCTTTGCCGATAAAGTGATAGTGAGAGCCATCCTCTTCACCAGGGCGCATGCCACGAGTAGTATGTGAAACGGAAACTTTCATGGCATAGGTCGGATTGGTTTCAATCAGTGCTGAAATCAAACTGGATTTACCCGCGCCACTTGGGGCTGATACGATGTAAAGTGTACCTTTGCTCATGGTCATTTCCGCTTAGAAATTAGGGAGGCGAAGATTAGCACGATCTTCGCAAAAATAGAATCAGAAGCTGTATTATTTGATTGAAGAAAAATTATGCGACAAGCCCTGATAAATGTAACATGTCATAGAACTATTTTAGGTGAAAACAGCTGATAAGTTAATGATGAAGAGAGTAATAAAAGAGAATCAAACCATTTGGTACGATGATAATCTACTGACTGAAAGTCCTAACCGCTGTTTTGATCCTGAATACTGGCAACAAAACGGGAAAATAACGGGCAGCGCTGAGGGGCGTGGAACGACGTGGTTTATCAATGCAGACAAAGTGGATGCAGCGCTGCGCCATTATCGTCGTGGTGGATTATTTGGAAAAATAGTGAGCGACCACTACCTATTTTTTGGTTGGAGCAAAACACGCAGTTACCAAGAGTTTCAATTGCTTAATATGCTTATAGAAGCGGGTGTTAATGTCCCTCGGCCAATCGCAGCAAGAGCGGTAAAACGAACCTTTTGCTATCAGGCGGATCTACTCAGTGAAAAAATTGCGGATGCCCGCGATTTAGTCTCTATCTTACAGAGCCAGTCATTAGACGCTGATGTGTATCGAAAAATAGGACAAGAGATTCGCAAGATGCATGAAGCTCAGGTTAATCATACTGATCTGAATATCCACAACATATTGATAGATGCGGATAATAAAGTTTGGATCATTGACTTTGATAAGTGCTCGAAGCAAACCGGAAATGAGTGGAAGAGCGGTAACTTAAAACGGTTAGAAAGGTCATTTGAGAAGGAGCGAGTGAAAAGGAGTATTCAGTTTCAATCGCTCGATATCGAACTCATTATGCAGGGCTATAAGAGAGAACAATAACGAGCATGTTACTTGTTAAGGCTGCTCAAAAGCTTGATTGTAGCCATCGATAGCAACAGTTTCACCGTTTTTCACCGACTCGTTAAAGATCTCAGTGGCCTCTTTTAACCTTGGCAGCTCAGGGTGTATGACATGCAGCATGGTGGCTTTAAAGAATAGGTTTTTGACTCTCTTGCCCTTTTTTACCAGACGATACTCAATATCCGTGTCTTCCCCAACACTGGCGACTTCATAGCGGTTATTAAACCCATTGACTGATAATAGGTCGGCTTTAAATAGTGAGAAGTTACAACCGACAATGCTTTTATCTTTTCGATTAAGAAAACGAGAGAGCCGAGGATTGGTCACTCTAAGCCCTTTCTCTACATTTTTTCCTTTTCCGAGTAGATAGTGAAACAAAATAGTCGCTAAGTTGTCTTGAAAGAAGCTTTGTGGCGTGTTGGATTGATGAAGTCTCTCTTTAAACATTTCAGCAAGGTCTACACGTCGACCATTTAAAATCAAACCGGATGAACTCTCATTAAGATGATCGGCAACAAAATGCTGCTGAGGAATACAGTCACCATCAATAAAGATGAGGTATTCGCTTTCAGCTAAACTGACCGATTTATTGAGAATTCGGTTTTTCCTAAAGCCTTGATCACGCTGCGAGATATGCTTGATCGTTAACGATGAGACACTGATTTTGTCTGCTAGGTACTGTTGTGATTGTTCATTTGATCCATCATCAGCAATAATAACGTCAAACTGAGAATCTGCTTGTGATTCTAACGAAGTAATAATGATATCAAGTGCTTTAATATTATTGTAAAAAGAGATAATAACAGACGCTGAAAACATGAATATCCTATAGTGTTCAATCGGGTGAATATGGGTTTAACGCTTCGCTTTTCTAAAGGTATAATTACCACGAACTTTACGCCATAAACCAAAAACATCCGTTTTAGGGAAAATGGCAATACGGCGAATGGCAAACGGGTCTTGATGCATGGCTAATGGACCTTGGTTGGTTGCCACTGCAAATTGATACCCTAGCTCTTGTGCCAACTCTTTTGAGTCCTGATTGTGGTCACCAAATGGATAAGCAAATGAGGTTAAAGAGTCATTAATTAAGCTCTCCAGTTGCGCTTTATTCTCAACAATTTCCGATCTTTGCTGTTCAACTGAAAGCTGGTCTAATCGAGGGTGAGTCATGGTGTGACCTGCAATTTCGACTAAGCCTGAATCGTGCATCTGCTTAATTTGTTCTGCCGACATTAAAGTGACCTGCTTTTCTGGGTTGCTTGGCACCTCAACATCCCAGCGATTAAAATTCTCACCCGTCACGCAATAAACTACCGCTTTAAAATTGTATTTTTTCAGTAGAGGCAACAAGAGTTCATAGTTATCTTGATAACCATCATCGACAGTAATAATAATATAGCGTTTATCAGCGTCAAGTCGACGTATCAGACCATTATCTGCCAGATCTTTAAAAGTGAGGGTTTCAAACTTCATACGTTTAAGCAGCTTAAAGTGCTTCTCAAGCATATCAACGTGCATGTAAGTTCCATGTACCCCTTTTTCACTGTCATCTTTAATGAAGCGGTGATACATGATGATGGGCATTTCACGCTGAATTTTTTCAACATAGATCGTTTGGTAGGTCTGCTCTAACTGATTAACAATATTGTTTAAATCGTAGTTTTGACGAACCAGCTGACTCACCGGTTGCTCACAGTGAGCGGCCGATAATCCTAGCTCAACCTGCTTGGCAATTAATGAAAAATCAATGTCGAGGTCTTTTGGTCCGATATCACCAAAATTAGAGGCCATCGCTTTAGCAATGTTGTTTGTATCGACAATACCAATGCAACTTGCTTCACCGATCGCCAATGTTGGCCTGCCACAGAGCAAAGACTCCATCGCGACTCGGCCAGCTCCGATAACCAGATCAGACTGTGCCAACATACTTGGAACGTCATCGGTGTAACCGGTAAAGGTGATGGTTGATTGAAACGGTTCGAAGCGTGTTTCAACTTTTGAACCCGTGACCACTTGAATATGGTATTTATTACTATCAAGGCACTCATTGAGTAGGCGATAGCAGAGCTCCCCTTTTGGTCCCGTTAAACGACCGATGATAGTAATCACTGGCTTATTATTGTTAGGTGCTGCTTGATGGGTAAATTGTGTGGTCTCAATGCCGTTTCGACTGACTATCATTGAATCCAGTGAGACACCAAGATCATTATGAAGTTGATCACGAATGGCTTCACAGACAGGCAGCGCTTTGTCTCCCATGGCATGAAATTTTTTACGAGACGCATGCACGGGCTGGCGACCATGTACCGTGGTGACCATCGGTGTTCCCGTCAATTTACACGCTAGGTGACAGCTCCAGCTTGATGCCCGAGAATGAGCGTGAACCAGCTGAATATTATGCTTTTTGATTAAATAGACCAGATAACCCACATGCCAAAAACGGCGAGGAATACTGCGTTTATTGAAGCGCAATTTAAAAAATGGACCTTGATGGGGTTTGGTCAGCGTATCAGAGACATAAAATACATTATGACCTCGTTGGGTGAGCTCATCACCTGCGGTGGTTGCATACACTTCTGCGCCGGTCACTTCTAGCTGCGACAGAGCCATCAAAATATTCATCGGTTACCTTTTATTACGTTTAATAATCAATCGCATATTTCCCCCTTCCGTTGCACATAGACGAAAAGAGTCTCGTATGACGCTATTAGTCAGAGTGAAAATAGCAGTTTTGACATATTTTATCTAGTCAGCTTGATATTCAATGGATTCAGTTGGATATCATTGTATCTGAAAACTGAATCTTTAGTCTGTAATGGACATTATAGTGTCTTTATTGCGCGAGTTTTATATGCACTTTTCACTTATGGATGATAGTGATAGAGAAAATATTGGCTCAACGAAGAGAGGAAAACGCAACACTCTTAGTTTGAGATGATGTTTACTTAAGGTGGCGTTTATTTAAGATAAAGTAGCATTAAGATAAATAGGCGAGTAGATAAAGTATGAAACCAGGTCGAAATGAACCTTGTCCTTGTGGCAGTGGTAAAAAGTACAAACGTTGCTGCATGAACAGTATCTCTAAACAGCAAGCATTTATGTTGGATGATATTGAGCAAGTTGTCGCAATGAACCCTAACTTGTCTTTAGAAGAGCTTAATATCGTTGCAGAGCAAAGAATGAAGGCTGCTAATGATCGACCTCATCCTGACTTTTGTGGTCTTTCGCCAACACAAATGAGTAATTGGTTATATGCGCATTTCAAAGAATTGGAACAGGTCACGATAAGTACGCCAGACGATCTTAAGGCCAGTCCTGTGATGCGTTACCTAGCGTTAATGTTCGATGAGGCGATGCAGAGCGATGGCTCATTTAAAGCCACCAGCAAAGGTAACTTACCGACAAAAATCGTTAAACAGGCCAGTGATTTATTGCCAGAGTTCGCGGTCTCTCAATTCGAACGACACATCAGTACCAGTGAATATACAGGCAGTAACGAAGATAAATTCAATGCATTACATTACAGCCGAGTGTTGGCAGAGATAGCAGGTATCATTTATCGCCGTAGTGGCCGCTATCACATAAAAAAAACAGCCCAAAAGCAGTACATAACACATGGTATTCAAGCGTTCTTCATCCCTATGCTCGAAGCGGCAACCACTCAGTACAACTGGGACTACCTAGATGGATGGGAGCACGATGTTGATCTAAGAACTTTCTGGTTGTTTATGCTGTGGCGATTGCAAAGCCATGGCAATACTGAGCAGTTGATTGAAGAGGTGATGACAGCTTTCCCTGATTTGCTACTGGCATTCTCTACGGATGATTACTTCTCAACTGAAAGAGACTTAGGTGTGTTACTCGAATCAAGGTTTGTTGAGCGGTTTTTACAGTTTTGGGGATTTATCACCTTAGACTCGAGAGGTTATTTAAACGGTGAGCCTGTCGCCAGAATAGTTCAGATCCAGCCTTTGTTAAAGCAAACCTTTCAATTTACCATTAACTCATAAAAAAGATCTTCGTGATCGAATATCAATATGCTCGATGTTTTCGAATGGGGATTCTTGAATATGGTAGCGAGTCATTAAGTATCCCTAGTTTGACTGTAATGTGCGTAGAGAACTCGATTAACCTATACATTACGATGATGCAACAGATTCTGTGTAACTGCTTCTGCTGGTATGGACTAGGTAAATAGAATGAAATAAGTATAAATAATAAAAAACCCCTATTATTAAGGGGTTTAATTTAATGGCGGGAACAGGGCAAAATAATGAGAAACATCATTCAATATTCTGGATCTGCTCGCGCATCTGCTCAACTAACACCTTAAGTTCAACGCCGGATGCGGTGACATCGGTGCTGATTGATTTTGATGCTAGCGTATTAGCTTCGCGATTAAACTCTTGCATCATGAAGTCCAGTTTACGGCCACAAGCGCCACCTTTTTTCAGGATGTTATAACCCTCTTTAACATGTGAGTCTAAACGGTCTAACTCCTCTGCTACGTCAGATTTTTGAGCCAATAGAATCAACTCTTGTTCAACACGGGAGCTATCGAGTTCGATTTTTGCATCTTCAAACTTGGTGGTTAAACGATCGCGTTGCCACTGAATGATCTCTGGCATGCGAAGACGAACTTTTTCTGCTTCTGCAGTGATGCCCACAAGACGCTGCTCAATAAGAGCACGCATGTTTGCACCTTCACGAGCACGAGCATCAATAAACTCATCAACCGTAAGTTCAAAGTTCTCAAGCAGTTCTTTATTGATGCTATCGAAATCTTGCTCTGGTGCTTCCATCACTCCAGGCCATTGCAGCACTTGAAATGGACCGATGTTACCTTCACCGGAGGTCTCTTTAACCCACTTAGCCGCATTAATCACCTGTTTAGCCAGCTCTTCATTAATTTTTAGTTCTGACTTTGCAGAGGTGTTGGATTCAAAGCGCAGATTACATTCCACTTTACCGCGTGCAAGACGTTTGCGAAAACGTTCACGGAGTACAGGCTCTAGACCACGAAACTGCTCCGGCATGCGAAAGTAAGTCTCTAAGTAGCGCTGGTTCACTGAACGAATTTCCCAAACAGCGGTACCCCAGTCGCCTTTTACCTCACGGCGGGCATAAGCAGTCATGCTATAGATCATTTTAGAATTCCTTAAAATTGGATTGACGAAATTATACCTAGCATAATGGGCTTCGTCAGTAATATTTCAGTGAATGATAATTTAGGCTATAATCTGCGCCAATTAATGTGAAGCTAATTAAAGGTAACCCAATGCGTCCAAGTGGAAGAACCGCCGAGCAAGTCCGTCCAATCACTATTACTCGTCACTTTACTGCTCATGCAGAAGGGTCCGTACTGGTTGAATTTGGCAATACTAAAGTTATTTGTACTGCGAGTGTTGAAGAGAATGTACCTCGCTGGTTGAAGGGCAAAGGTAAAGGTTGGGTTACCGCAGAATATGGCATGCTTCCTCGTGCAACGCATACACGTAATCGTCGTGAAGCAGCAAGTGGTAAGCAGGGTGGTCGTACCATGGAGATTCAGCGTCTGATTGCTCGTAGTCTTCGTGCAGCCGTTGATTTAGAAGCACTGGGTGAGCAGATGATCACCGTGGATTGCGATGTCATTCAAGCAGACGGTGGAACGCGTACTGCCTCTATTACTGGTGCAAGTGTTGCGCTGGCTGATGCGATTAATCACATGATCGCGTCTGGTAAGCTGACATCAAACCCAATGAAAGGGCATGTTGCTGCTGTTTCTGTGGGCATTTACAAAGGTGAAGCGGTATGCGATTTAGAGTATTTAGAAGACTCAGCTGCTGATACCGATATGAACGTGGTGATGATGGAAGATGGTAAAATGATTGAAGTGCAGGGCACGGCAGAAGAAGCGCCTTTCAGTCATCAAGAGCTGCTCGATATGTTAGCACTGGCTCAAAAAGGCATTAACGATATTATTGAGATACAAAAAGCCTCATTGGCCGAATAATTTTAAAGCGGTTCCTGTTGGAGCCGTTTTTTTTAAGTAAAAATTGAGTGAGCTGTTAAAGAACAAAAGAGGAAGAGAAATGAAAGCATATCAACGTGAGTTTATTGAATTTGCATTAGAGAAAGACGTTTTAAAGTTTGGTGAATTCACTTTGAAATCAGGTCGCATTAGCCCTTACTTTTTTAATGCAGGTCTGTTTAATACGGGGCGTGATCTTGCGCGTCTTGGCCGTTTTTATGCAGCTGCTCTTAATGATTCAGCCATTGATTATGATGTGTTGTTTGGTCCTGCTTATAAAGGCATTCCGATTGCCACCACCACAGCGGTTGCACTGGCTGATCATCATGATACAGACAAACCGTACTGTTTTAATCGTAAAGAGGCAAAAACACACGGTGAAGGTGGCAGTTTAGTAGGCAGCCCATTAGAAGGTCGAATCATGTTGGTGGATGACGTGATCACTGCTGGTACCGCGATTCGTGAGTCAATGGAGATCATTAAAGCGTGTGGTGCTGATCTTGCTGGCGTATTGGTGGCGATTGACCGTCAAGAGAAAGGAAAAGCACAATTGTCTGCAATACAAGAAGTCGAGAGAGACTTTTCCTGCTCAGTTATCTCAATTGTCAGCCTAAGTGATGTGGTGACCTATCTTGAAGAGCAAGGTGATCAGCAGCAACACTTGGAAGCGGTTAAACAGTATCGTGTTCAATACGGTATTGAGTAAAATGCTGTAAATCGTTAATACTTGCATCAAAAAAGAGCCTGACTTGCAGAAGTTAGGCTCTTTCGTTTATGACTTGTATCTGATCCCTGTTTTCACATCAGGGTCTTCCATGGTTTTGAAGCGTTTATGTAACCACATATATTGATCGACACCTCGAAGTATTAACTTCTCCACATGGGTATTCATATAAATCGCCGCTGCTTTGGTATCTTTATGCGGGAACTGTTGATGCACGTTATCATCTAATGTGACTTCATACTGTCCATTGGCTTTACGAATCGTAGACACCGTAACCACCGCACAATCACTTGAATCAACCAGAAGGCTAGTTCCGGCGGTAGTGCATGCATCACTAACAGCAAACAGGGGTACAAATTCTGAACGGTGACGACCGTAATCATGATCTGGTAGATACCATATAGCGCCATCGCTTTTCAGCATTCTTAGCATGCCTTTGACATCTTGGCGATCCAGCGTGGTATGCCCACCTGCCGTGCGTCCTTTAAATTGAATGTAATCATAAGCCGGGTTACTGTGTGGTCGATAAACCCCTGCACCTTTGGTGACTAAACTAAAAGCACGACAGGCCAGCTCTAGATTCAGGGTGTGCACTGAAGTGACAAGTACGCCTTTTCCTTGTTGTTTGTACTTTTCCATGATCTCTGGATTCACAAACGTAAAATGCCTTTTTAAACGCCAATCTGGCCAGAACCACGCCATTCCGGTTTCAAAAAAGGCAAAACCGGTATTTTTAAAATTCTCTATAACGATGTTTTCGCGCTCAGTCGCAGACATTTCAGGAAAAGCGAGTTCAAGGTTACGTCTGGCTATGTGAGCACGATTTTTGGCGAACTTCATCGCAAACAACCCTAAAGAGCGACCTAAAAAGTATTGCAGTTTATAAGGCAGTAACGAGAGTAAAAATACGACCCCAAACAGAAACCATACAAGCCAATATTTAGGGTGGAGCAGTTTTAGTGAAAATTGTGGTGGTTGATATTTACTCATGTAAGTTCTCTATATTTGGAGAGCAGACGTCTTAACCATTAATTTGCGCGCTTAATAGTGACCAGTACTCTTCAAAGTTTTCGGTTGGTTGGTATTTAAAATCTGAACGGACGAAGCGGGAAAAACTGCCTTCTATCTGTCCTAACAGCTGAGCTGCAAGAATTCGTTCATCAATAGGAAATGTTTTGCCTTCTCTAATCTTTCTTTCACGTAAGATTTGGCGTAGTTGAGTTTCAATGCGCTCAAATAACTGATTGATTCGCTCTCTTAATCGTTCATTTTCAAACATCAGAGCGTGCCCCGTTAAAATTCGAGTCAAACCTGGGTTGCGTTCAGCAAAAGCGAGTAGCAGCTGCAATACTAACTGAATTCTGGTTAATGTATCTTTTTCATCATCGACAATTCGATTAATACGAGAGAGTAAAGACTCTTCAATAAACTCAATTAAACCTTCAAACATACGAGCTTTACTCGGAAAGTGTCGATAGAGCGCCGCTTCAGAAACCCCCACTTTTTTGGCCAGTTTGGCTGTAGTGATTCGAGAAGCCCCTTCATTAGACTCTAGCATTTGAGCTAATGCCTGTAAGATTTCTTCTCTTCTATTTGGTTTTCTAGAGCCGGACATTGATTGTCTCCCTTAAACAACAGCAGCAGTTAAACAGCGGCTATTTTAACGAGTTATACAGTGAGATGTAAGAGGTTGAGCGAGTAATTGATACGTAACACGGCACTATTTCATTTTATAACGTTCCATTATCTCTGAGATTAACTGCTGACCCAGTTGCTCTTTAGAGGTCAAAGGTAGCGCTTTTTCACCACCTTGCCAGTAGAGATTCAGGGCATTGGAGTCTGAGTTAAAACCCTGACCCGATTTGGACACATCATTGGCGCAGATAAGGTCGAGTTTTTTACGCTCAAGTTTTCCTTTAGCGTATAGCTCTACATTTTGTGTCTCAGCGGCAAAACCAACAGTGAATGGTCTCTGGGCAGTAAGAGCTGCAACAGAGGCGACAATATCAGGATTTTTAATCATCTCGATCTGCATGTTGTCGCTGTTCGCTGTTTTCTTTAACTTGTGGGTTGCTATTGCGCTGGGTTTGAAATCAGCAACGGCGGCACAGGCAATAAATATGTGGTGAGAGGGAGCCAGAGTCATCACTTGTTGATGCATCTGATCGGCGCTCTCGACATCTATTCTGGATAGGTTTTGGGGCGTATTCAGATTAACAGGGCCGGTGATCAGAGTGACGCTGGCGCCAAGTCTTACTGCGGCTTCTGCAATGGAGAAACCCATTTTCCCGGAGCTGTGGTTACTGATGTAACGAACCGGGTCGATGGCTTCTCTTGTTGGGCCTGCCGTGATCAAGATAGAGATACCCTCTAGCGTTTTTGGCTGCAAGAAGGCTTCGCAATGATGAACTAAATCCATTGGCTCTAGCATGCGTCCTGCGCCAATGTCACCACAAGCTTGCTCTCCAGAGGCGGGGCCCCAAATGGTAAAATTACGACGCGCTAAGGTGGCAAGGTTCTCTTGGGTGGCAAGGTTCTTATACATCTGTTGGTTCATTGCTGGAGCGACTATCACCGGAGATTCGGTGGCTAGCACCAAGGTAGAGAGCAGATCGTTGCCCAATCCTGCAGCGATGCGAGCAATAATATCTGCTGTCGCTGGAGCAATTAAAATAAGATCGGCCCATTTTGCCAGTTCAATGTGTCCCATCGATGCTTCTGCTGCGGGGTCAAATAGGCTTTCTGCAATAGGGTGACCTGAGACGGCTTGCATGGTTAGTGGTGTAATGAACTCTTTAGCAGCTTGCGTCATCACAACACGAACTTCAGCGCCTCGCTCCACTAAACGTCTAGTGAGCTCTGCACATTTATAAGCAGCAATACCGCCACTGATGCCTAATAGAATTTTTTTTCCAGCTAACGTTTGCATATTTCGGCTCCCTAATCGAATTAGCTAGAAGATATCACAGAATTACGGAGAGTAATGAGTAATTCATTTCACCCAAATAGTGATAAGTCAGCCGCAGAGTGAGCGAAAAATGTGCAGTGAATATCATTAACTAACCAAATGGCTCGAACATCTGCGGAGAATAATCCTCAATCAATCTAATAGCGGCTAGTTTAGGAGGGCGTTTTTACTGGATATAGATAATAGCGATGAATAAACCCACAATAAACATTAAAGATCTACCTTACGAGTCAAGACCAAGAGAAAAACTCTTATCACGCGGACCACAAGCGTTAAGTGATGCCGAACTGCTCGCCATTTTCTTTAGGGTAGGGGTCAAAGGAATGAATGCGATAGAACTTGCTGATAGCGTATTAACGACGTTTGGCTCTCTTCGTGGCCTGTTTGCTGCCACACAGTCTCAGTTCTGCTCTTATAAAGGGTTAGGGGAGGCAAAGTATGCACAATTACAAGCCGTATTGGAGATGACGCAGCGTTATTTGGCCGAAACGCTTCGCAAAGGCGATGCGCTGAACTGCCCAGACGATACCAAACGCCTACTGACCAGCCTATTAAGAGATCGCGATAGAGAAGCATTTCTGGTTTTATACTTAGATAATCAGAATCAAATGATAGCGCATGAGGTGCTTTTTGAAGGGACAATAGGGGCTGCATCCATTTATCCACGGGAGGTGGTAAAAAAATCGTTAGAAAATAATGCAGCCGCGCTCATATTAGCGCATAATCACCCGTCTGGTTTGGCTGAGCCCAGTCAAGCTGATAGGCGTATAACTCGAAGAATTGCTGATGCTTTATCCCTTGTGGATATCCGAGTGTTGGACCACTTTGTCATCGGTGATGGAGAGATTGTTTCTTTCGCTGAAAGGGGCTGGATCTGACGTTTGAATAAAAAAAGATCAAAAAAGAGCGAAAATAGTCGGATCGGGCTTGAGCAATCTCATTCTAGTTAGTATAATGCGCGACCTTTGATAGCCTTGAAATGGGATTCCATTGTGGTTTAGTGCCACCAAGGTGATATCATGCTGAAACGATTTGGAGAAGACAGAAATGTCCCGAGTATGCCAAGTAACTGGTAAGCGTCCTGTAACGGGTAATAACCGTTCACACGCTAAAAATGCCACCAAGCGTCGTTTTCTGCCGAACCTACAAACTCATCGTTTCTGGGTAGAAAGCGAAAAACGCTTCGTTAAACTTCGTCTAACCGCTAAAGGTATGCGTATTATTGATAAGAAAGGCATTGAAGCCGTGCTTGTTGACATCCGTACCCCGTGGTGAGAACGTTTAAGAGGATTTAGAGAATGGCTAAAAGCATTCGTGAGAAGATTAAGTTAGTATCATCAGCTGGTACTGGTCACTTCTACACTACAGATAAAAACAAACGTAACATGCCAGGAAAAATGGAGATCAAAAAATATGATCCTGTTGTTCGTCAGCACGTTATGTACAAAGAAGCTAAAATTAAATAATTATTTGAATTAAGTTTACTTTTGTATCGAAACCCAGCTTTGTTGCTGGGTTTTTTTTTGCTTTGAAAATAGAGGAGAGCATAAACAGATGTGATATCTTGAAGGTATCAATCTTATCTTGTTATCTTAAAGGCTATTATGAAACTCTCGCGTCGTGGTTGGAATAATCTATTGATGTTGTTTGTCATTGTGTTTATTGCCGTGTTGCAACTGCCTAATATTATTAGTAAGCACTTAACCCCTCCTGAACCCGACTCTGTATCCACTGCCTACCTGCTTCCATTGAACAGCACGATTCATCAAATTAATTTCCCCCAACTCTCTGTCATTCAAACAGAGGGAATTTGGCAATCAAAAAGTGATACTGGCTTAGAAGCCGAGAACATAACACAAGTTGTTGAGCACTGGAGTGAGCTACAGGGAAGTATTGTTACTGATGAGATGAAACAGCAGTTGTCATTGCCATTACCATCGACGGTTGAAATTTGGACTGCAGAACATGAAGAGCCGCAACGTATTACGGTTTATCAGCTGCCAACATTTTGGTTATTCAAAAATGGAGTCGCAGATTCAATTGCGGTGACGGTAGAGAGTGAATACCTATTTTTTAACCGTGTCGCCCAGTGATAAAAAATGAATAAAAAGGAACGATATGCCTGAGTTACCAGAAGTTGAAGTGAGCCGATTAGGGATCACACCGCACCTTGTAGGGCAGAAGATCAGTGCCATTACGGTCAGACAGCCACAGCTGCGTTGGTTAGTACCGCAAGAGTTACAAGATTTGGTGGGTTGCGTGATTATAAAAATCTCACGCAGAGCAAAGTATCTGTTGATAGAGACTGAGCGAGGAACCGCGATCGTCCATTTAGGCATGTCGGGCAGTTTGAGAATTTTAAGCCAAGCAGAGCCTGCGGGTAAACATGATCATGTGGATCTTGAAGTCAGTAACGGCACGTTGCTTAGATATAATGACCCAAGACGTTTTGGTTCATGGTTATGGGCTGAGGTGGGGTCAGTGCATAAAGTACTGTCAAAGCTGGGTCCTGAGCCTCTAAGTGAAGACTTTTGTCTCGATTACTTGGTAGAAAAAGCCAAAAACAGAAAAACTGTGGCCAAACAATTTGTGATGAATAATGCTGTGGTGGTGGGGGTAGGCAATATTTACGCTAGCGAAGCACTTTTTCTTGCGGGTATTCACCCAATGCAACCAATAGGAGAGGTTTCAGAAGCGAAACTGGAAACATTACTGCAACAGATCAAACAGACTCTGACGGCAGCCATTGAGCAGGGCGGTACAACGCTGAAAGATTTTACCCAAGCAGATGGAAAACCAGGATACTTCTCACAAAAATTGCACGTTTATGGTCGAGCAGGGGAACCTTGTCTGCATTGCGCTACTCTATTAACAGAAGTAAAAATTGCGCAAAGAAACAGTTTTTACTGTGAGCAATGCCAAAAGTTAAATTAGAGATTTATTGATGATTATATCTATATGGCATGCTATAACTAGTTAGTTGTAAATATTAGGTATTCATTATCCAATTCTTGAAAAATACCCGTCACTTGAATCACACCATTTGGGTTCAAATCCTAACCATTACTTTAATTCTATTTACTGCTCGAGTGATCTTTTTTTTGAATGTCGGTCATCTGGAGTGGTTTACTGAAAAAAGCAGTGATCTGCAACGAGCTTTTTTTACTGGCTTCCGCTTTGATATCAAAGTGGCGGCAATTGCATTCGCTCCGCTGTTTTTGCTGGGGCTTTTCACTGCCTCTTTTCCTTCACTCTATGTACGCTTGCGAACTGTTTTTCCTTGGTATGGTTTAGTGATCTGTTTTCTGGTCACTGCGTTTTCGATTGGTAATTACTACTACTTTAAAACTTACGGTAATCATTTTGATCTGTTTGTGTATGGATTTTTTGATGATGATACCGAAGCAGTAATAGAGAATATCTGGACGGATTATCCTATTGTCCTCTCTTTTCTCGCTTCGGTGTTCGTCACTGCCGTTTATGTTGCGGTCATAAAGAGAGTGAATCTCAACCGAACAGAACATGATGATGTTAAGCGTCATAAAGGAGTAATGAGTATATTGGTTATTATTAGTGTGCTTGGCATCGCTTTTTTTGCCAGAGGCTCTTTGGGCACGTTCCCGCTGAAAAGATATCACGCCCACGTTTCTGAAGTGGAGATTATCAATAAAATCACCCCTAATGCGTTGGTTGCCCTTGAGTGGGCGAAAACCGATTACAAAAATCAGAGTAAATTTAATCAAGTTGATCCGGCGGTGCTGACCAAATAATTAGAGAAGGTATTAGGAAGATCCAGTGATCGCTACCAAACAAGCAGTAATGCCTTTTTAGCCGAGAACAAACCTCATGTAGTGATGGCTTTAATGGAAGGCATGGGCGTTAATGTATTGATCGAAGATGATTATCCTCGTAATGATGTTTTGGGAAGCTTACGCTCGGCATTTGAAAACGATTATCTTTTTACTCGCTTTTTAGCTGAAACCTCAGCCACCATTGATACCATTGTAAACATGGTGGCAAAAAGCAATGTGCCCACCATCAGCCACTCTTCGGCGCAAAAAAAGGTAATTGAAGGTCGAGCCATGCTGCCATACAAACAAGCAGGCTATAAAACCATCTTTATTACTGCAGGTAATGGTATGTGGCGTAATGTGGCTAACTATCTACCTGTGCAAGGTTTTGATTTGGTGCTTGATGAAAATAGTATTATGGATGCGTTTCCTGCATCAAAACAGTACGCAGCAGCTTGGGGCCTACCCGATGAGTATGCCTTTAAGTTAGCTAAAAAGTTGTTAGATGAGGCGAAAGAGCCACTGTTTATCTACCTATTGACGGTCACCAACCACACGCCATATAAAGCGCCAGACAGTTACTCAGTAAAACCGATTAAAGTGAGTGAGCAGTTGCTAACCAGGATGGGAGAGGGAGAGGAACAAGCAGCAGCACTGCTATCAACCTATCAATATGCTGCAAACTCGCTGGGTAATTTTATTAGCTCAGTAAAAAGCTCATCGCTGGCTAAACAGACTATTATTGCTGCGACGGGCGATCATAAAATCAGAGGGTTTACCCTTAAAGATCCGGACGATCTGGCCCTAAAAAACGCAGTTCCATTTTATCTTTATATACCGCAACCGATTAAAGAGAGCGTTGAGCTTCGATACGATCCCAAAAGAGTCGGCTCACATAAAGATATTTTCCCAACGCTGTATGCTTTTAGCCTGTCGGATGCCTCTTACACATCGCTTGGCGGCCGGAATATGTTGGTAGAAAAGGATACGTTCTCTTTTGGTTTTAATCCCGAGGTGACGCTTACCGATGAAGGAGTGTTTAAAAATAGCCAACCATCAAAGTTGTATCGATGGAGTGGTGACACTCTTTTATCCACGGCTATAACGGCAAGCTCAAATGATCAGCCCAATGTCGGCAATGATTATAAGCAGCTTGCAACGTTATATATCCACAATCAAGTCACTCAATAAACAGAGGGCTAACAATAGGTGCAGCGCCGTTATTGCTCTAATTTTTTAGTGGCGAGGTGCTGCGCAATATAAGGCTGCACAAATAGAGAAACATCCCCTCCATGCAGCGCCACTTCACGAACAATCGTCGATGAGAGAAAGGCAAACTCCTCTGATGGGGTGAGAAAGACACTCTCTAAATTAGGAAGCATGCGGCGATATAAGTTGGTGAGACCAAACTCATACTCAAAATCCATGGTGGTACGCAGACCTCGGATTAATAAACTCGCCTTTTGCTGTTTCGCAAAATCAACCAACAAGCCAGAAAAACCCATAACAGTGACGTTATCAAGGTGGGTAAGAACATGGCTTGCCATATCCACTCGTTCATCAAGAGTAAACATGGTTTTTTTACTTGGACTCGCTGCTACAGCAACCAAGATATGATCAAACATTCTGGATGAACGCTCAATTAAGTTAATGTGGCCATTGGTGATTGGGTCAAACGTTCCAGGGTAGATTACTTGTGTTGTCATGCCACTCTCATTAAGGTTTTTGATTCAACTTAAAATATAGTATCAAAAACTGTAAAAACGAGTTAGAAAAACTAGTTAAAAACGAGATAATAAGTATTATATCCAAAACACTTTTAGAGATATTGCATGAAAAAAATACTGGTTATTAGAAACGACAAAATCGGTGACTTTATGCTGGCATGGCCAAGTTTTGCGATGCTAAAAAGTTCAATGCCTGACTGCCATATAACGGCGTTGGTACCTAAGTACACCAAAGCATTGGCTGAGCTGTGCCCATGGATTGACAGTGTGATCATCGACTCAACTAAAAGTGCCACTAAACAGCAGCAAAACGCCCTGATTAACGAAATTAAACAGGGCAACTTTGATGCGTCATTGAATCTGTTTTCTACCACCTACAACGCGCTGTTAGTGTGGAAAGCTAGGATCCCATATCGATTAGCGCCTGCGACGAAATTGGCTCAACTGTTTTATAATCGCCGGATTAAACAGAAACGCTCCCAATCGGCCAAACCTGAGTACCAATATAATTTAGATCTGGTTCGTGCTTTTCTTAGTGAGCATAACGTGGATATTGTAGAACCGACTGCACCATTTTTTACCTTTGATAAGCAGGTTATTGCTCAACAAAAACAGAAACTAGTACAACAGTTGGATATCAGTGCCGATAAACCTTGGGTCTACGTTCATGTTGGAACGGGGGGGTCTTCAAATAATCTCTCTTTAGAACAGTATGCTGCGTTAATTGTTGGATTGGAGTATCAGGTTGAGGTGGTGTTAACCGCTGGACCAGGTGAAGAAGAGAAAGCAAAAGAGTTGAAAGCGCTATTACAACAACAAGGCGTCACTGCTGTGGTGTATGATAAAAATGACGGTTTGGTCGATTTTACCTGCTCAATTGCCTGTGCCGATCTCTTTATCGCCGGCTCAACGGGTCCACTGCACATTGCTGCAACGGTAGATGTGCCGACGATTGGTTTCTTTCCGAACAAGCGATCATCAACGCCATTACGCTGGCTTCCATTGAACTCTGAAGGGCGTCATTTGCCATTTTGCCCACCCAAAAGTGGTGACCAACCGAGTGAAGCGGACATGAGCCTTATTGATATGAATAAGACATTATTGGATGTTAACTCTTGGGCGGCAATGTACTTGTCTTAATCCATAAATCTGCGTATTTGGCAAACGTTGAGTGCGCAGAGAGTAGGGAGAGTAAAAACCCTTGTTTGCCATCTAAGAAGCCGGCTTTAATGATGTACATTTTAATAAAACAGGTCATGGCGTGAATAATGCCTTGGCTGATGCTGCTTTTTTTGCCGCGAGCCTCTCTCTGTTTTGCCCACGCCTCTGCGTAACCTGCGGACTTAACTAAATAGTGGTGCAGATCGTTATAGGTGTAGTGAATCGCATCACCTGTCAGGTTTTCAATCTGCATCCCGGCTGATATTTCGACTTTTTCATGCACTAAAGCATCATTGTATTGCGTCATGGTGGTTGGGTATAAACGAACCACACGATCTGGGTACCAACCACAGTGACGAATATAGCGTCCAAATACCCAACTTAAGCGAGAAATCTTGTAGAGGGTATTGGGTTTATTGGCGGCAACCGCTTGCTGGATACTCAGTTTCAGCTCCGGCGTGACTCTCTCGTCGGCGTCTAACCACAACACGAAATCCGATTCAACATGCTGCTGTGCCAGACGACGCTGAGGGCCAAACCCTTGCCAATCTTCATTGACAAAAAATTTATCGGTATACTCTAAAGCGATCGATTTAGTCGCATCACTGCTTCCCGAGTCAAGAATGACGATTTCATCAACCCAATCTTTGACGGTATCCAGACACGCTTTTAAGTGTTTTTCTTCATTCTTCACGATTAATGCAACCGCAAGAGTGGTTGTTGGTGTGGTGCTGGTTGACATATTTACTCCGAGTGTTGCGAATGAATAATAGGAGATAAGCTCTGTTTCACCCTTTCAACGGTAATGTCTAACATGAGGTCATCTCCTTTAACACGAGTGCTCCAAGCCAGTTGTTCTATCGGTTTGTTATGCTGTTTTTGGACATGATGTTCATACACACTGACCACTTTATCAAGATCGTTGTAGGGGCCGGTACGATTTGGGTTACTGTGGGCGTATAGACCAATCACAGGGGTCGATTGTGTGGTAGCGATATGAGCAGGACCAGAGTCAGGGGCAATCACTACATCAGCGCGTTTTAACACCGCGGTTAACTGCTTGAGGGAGGTCTGCCCAATTAGGTTGATGACATCACCTTTCATACTCTGTTCGATACTTTTTCCTAGTGCTATCTCCCTTGGAGCCGGTGAGCCACACAGCAGCACATTGCAGTTTTGCTCTAAGGCATAGTCGGCTATTTGAGCGTACCCTTCTACAGTCCAATTACGCACATCTTTGCTTGCCGCAGGGGATATCACCACTGTTTTTCCGTTTGCAGGGATTACATTTTTTGCAAAGTCATTATCTTCTTTAGACAGGGGAATATGCCAACAAGGGACAGAGGTTGGTACCCCGATAAATTGCGTAAATGAGAAAAAGCTATCAAGAACATGGGCTGAAGCAGTATCGTCGATTTTTTTATTGGTGAACAACCATTGCCCCTCTTTGGCTCTTTTTCGGTTAAAGCCTACCTTGTACTTAGCTTTGATGCCTAGCGTTAGAATGCTCGCTCGAAGCGCTAACTGCATATGGAGCAGCACATCAAATTGTTGATTGTTTAACTGCTGCCATACTTGTTTCATACCCGCGAAGCCCGATTTTTTATCAAACACGATCACATCAATGTTGGGCAGGTCATGGATCAGTTGAGCCTCAATCTTTCCTACGATCCAAGTGATCTTGGTGCTCGGCCAATAAGATTGAATCGCTTGCACTGCAGCAACGGCGTGGCAAACATCGCCAATCGCTGAGAGTCTTAGAATACAGATAGATTTTGGAGCAGAAGAAAAAAGAGCCATGTGAGAGCGGAGTCCAAAATTGAGTAAGTTAGAATTATGCCGCTTGAACATGAAAAAGAAAAGCTGAACGAAACTTTATAGAGTTGCTACAATGTCGAACTGTGATTTATACAGAAAAACATAGCCTCAGATCATCATTTTTGGGAGTAATTTTAGAGTGCCTATAAAACAACGTCTTCATGCCCACGGTTGGTTTATTTTAATTAATGCATTGATCGCATTGATGATAGCGACAAGATATTTTGCTTTCTTGCCAGAGTTTCCATCTGATTTTATGGGGGCGACTTTTATTGTGGTTGGCACCTTTAGTCAAATGGTTCTGTTAGCGCTGGTGATGGGGCTGATTTCACTGCCAGTATTGATATTAGGTAAAATGCCAAGAAATGCACTGCAGGCACTGATAGCATCGATTGGCGTCGGCGCTCTCTTTATCGATACCTTAGTGTTTGCACAGTATCGCTTTCATATTAATGCGGTGGTGCTTGAGTTAGTTCTGTCTGGACAGGTGGTGAGTTTTCCGCTCGTTACGTGGTTGACGGTGATTGGTGGCGTATTGCTGCTGGTATTGGCGCAATTTTCCCTGATTCGTTGGTTAGAAAAACCCGCAGGCATCACTCAGCATCGGTTAGGGCGAAAGTTTGCTTTAGTCACTTTTTTTGCTTTGTTGGCCACACACGGTATCCATATTTGGGCCGCTGCAAATGCATACCAACCGGTAACTATGGTTAAGCGATACTTGCCTCTGTTCTATCCGGCAACGTCAAACAGCATGATGCGAAAGTATGGCTGGTTAGATGAAGAGGCACTCACTCGCCAGAACTCGATGAAAATGAGTACCAAAAGCGATCTCAACTATCCGTTGAATCCACTGCAAACCGTAGCGGTTGAGAAACCAATCAATATTATGTTGTTAGTCGTTGACTCATGGCGTGCTGATACCTTTAATGCAGAAAATACGCCTAACATGTGGCAGTACGCTCAATCAGGTATGGTGTTTAATCGCCATATCGCGTCTGGTAATGCCACTCGCACGGGCATTTTTGGTCTTTTTTACGGAATTTCTGGTACCTATTGGCACGGATTTTTAGCCAATAAACAGACGCCAGTGCTGATGGACCGCTTGCAAGAGTTAAATTATGATTTAGGCATTTTTACAGCCGCTCAGCTAAGAAAACCTGAATTTAATCAAACGGTATTTAGAAATGTGCCTGACTTAAGAATCGGTTCTCAAGGGAAGCGACCGTCCGAACTAGATAAAAACCTGACGAAAGATTGGCTGGAGTGGTACAGCAATCGAGATCAAAGCAAACCTGCGTTCTCATTTCTATTTTATGATGCGCCGCACGGTTATGACTTCCCAAGTGATTATGCACATCGTTATGAGCCGATGTTAGATAAAATTGATTACCTGAAATTAAATAACGACAGTGATGTAACGCCATTTACTAATCGCTATAAAACCAGTGTGCACTTTGTGGATAGTGTGGCTAAACAGGTGTTAGACAAACTTAAACAGAGCGGCGATCTTGACAATACCCTAGTGATTATTACTGGCGATCACGGGCAAGAGATGAATGACAATAGACTTAACTTTTGGGGGCATAACAGTAACTTTACCGATGCGCAAGTTAACGTCCCCTTCGCCATCTTTGGCCCTAAAGTCAGCAGCGACACCATGAAGTGGCAGGCCAATGACTTAACTAGCCATCAAGATGTGGTGCCAACACTGATGAAAAACTACTTAGGTGTCACCAGTGAGACCGGTGATTATTCAGTTGGTGAAGATCTGCTTGATAAGCGTGTAGAGCGTGAATGGATTATGTCTTCGAACTACAGCGGTTACGCCATTGTAGAAGAGGAGTCAATACTTGAAATAGGTGCCACAGGACAGTATCAGCTACTGGATAAAACCAACCGACCGCTAAAAGACAGAGAGATTAACTTCCAGCACTTGCAACAAGCACTGGAAGAGATCAGTCGTTTTAGTAAGTGATTGTATTAAAATCGAAGCCTTGGTTAGTTTTTAGCTAACTGAGGCTTCGTTCCTCCAACTCTTTTGTCTCATTATTTGAATCGCACTCTCCCAAACAGATACTCAGTAAAAACATCACCACCATAGTCTGAAGCTCGATAAAGTTGGTATAGAACATACTCATAATCAAAAAAGCGGCAATCAAAAACAGTCCGTAATTAGAGAGTGGGCTTCTTTTTGTTTGGTATAGATCGGATGATATTTTCAATATAAGCAGTAAAAATAGCAGTGTATACACCAGACCATTAGAGCTGATAAGGGTCAGTGTGGCGTTATGATGATCTTTAAATGAGAATTGGTTGTTGGTTTCTCTCATTAGTTTTTTAGCCATATCATGTGAGGTTAAATAGGATGTAAACTCATGCTGAATATTATTCAACCCTAAACCCGTAACCAGTAAGGATGGTTGCTCTTTTACCAGTTGTTGTTGAAACAGAAGAGCATGTCGCCACATGCTGATTCTAGCGTTATTCGAGTCATTATTATTAAGGTTTGTTATGCTAGCCACTCGCTGAGTAAAAATATCCACAGACTTTGGAGATATGAGGCTAATAGCGATGACAGCAACAAGAATCGTACTCGCTCCGTAGATAAGTAGCTTTCGGTTAAATAACATACAATATAAAGGAGTGAGAATAATAAGAGCCACAATCGGTGCTCTAGAACCGTTAAAAATTAAAGAGAGACAAGATAAAATTATTAATATGCTCAGTGTTACTTTATGTTTTGTTGTCAATTTAGATTGAGTCAGTAGAAATAGAACTAAAAAAATCAAATAGGTTAACAACTCTCCCCAGCGACCAATATCCCAGAAGCTACTCACTCTTTGACCTGACCAACCATTCAATTGAAACAGTTTATAGAAGCTAAACAGAACACTAATCGTTGCGCCAATCAATAGCCATTTAAGCGCTTGCTTTCTATTGTCTACAATTTTGAAGTGATAAATTAACAGCGGCAATAATAGTAATATTGATGCTTTCCTAAAAAACAGCAAGGCACCTTCAACACCTCCTGGGGAAAGAAAAGAGGTAATAATACCGATAGTAAATAGAGTCAGTGATAGTTTTGAAATTGAGTGATTATAAACCCAAGCTCTAAAGTTGACTGATGTAATAGCTCTAATAATCAAAAGAATAAGAGTTAAACATGCTGCTAGATATAATCCGGCTTTTGATGTGTATAAAGATGCTGAGAAAAAAGCGAAGATGAATCGTTCATACTGCTCTAATCGGATCTGTTTTAATGAATGAATCATGAATAATCTTAAAATAATAAAGTAACAGTAAGGATTTGCTTTTATTCAGAGGCTGAGGATAATTTATTGGACTCTAAGTAAAAAATAATAGTAACAAATAGTGGTTAAACATTCTTCCTGAACGTGAAAAAGTTTATAATTGTTGAGAGATAAAACATTTGGATGATGTGAAATGAAAATTTTAGTGACAGGCGGTGCTGGGTTTATTGGTTCTGCCGTTGTAAGGCATGTGATAAACAGTACGACAGACAGTGTGATTAATGTCGATAAATTGACCTATGCGGGCAATCTGGACTCGTTAAGTGATGTCTGCGATCATGAACGTTATGCATTTGAACAAGTAGACATTTGTGATAGCCATGAGCTACAACGCGTTTTTTTTGAGCATCAACCCGATGTTGTAATGCATTTGGCAGCAGAAAGTCATGTCGATCGCTCTATCGATGGTCCAGCTGCATTCATTGAAACCAATATTGTGGGTACTTATACGCTGCTTGAAGCTACCCGCGCTTACTGGAACACTTTAGATCCAACTAAAAAAGAAGCCTTTCGTTTTCATCATATATCCACCGATGAAGTGTACGGTGATCTTGAAGGCACAGTTGACCTGTTTACTGAACAAACCTCTTATGACCCAAGTAGTCCTTACTCTGCATCCAAAGCATCCTCGGATCATCTGGTGCGAGCTTGGCAACGCACTTATGGCCTACCTGTATTAGTCACCAACTGCTCAAATAATTATGGCCCTTACCATTTTCCTGAAAAACTGATCCCTTTGATTATTCTCAACGCCTTAGAAGGTAAATCACTGCCTGTGTATGGTGACGGTATGCAGATTCGCGACTGGCTCTATGTCGAAGATCACGCCAGAGCACTGTATAAAGTGGTTACCGAGGGTACGGTTGGTGAAACCTATAATATTGGTGGTCATAACGAAAAAGCCAATATTGAGGTGGTGAAAATCATCTGCAAGTTGTTAGAAGAGCTTGTACCAAATAAACCGGTTGGCGTAGAGTACTATCAAGATCTAATCACCTATGTGACTGATCGCCCTGGTCATGATGTTCGATACGCTATTGACGCTTCCAAAATTGAACGTGAGTTAGGTTGGACTCCAGAAGAGACGTTAGAGTCTGGCATTCGAAATACCGTAGAGTGGTATCTAAATAACAGACAGTGGTGGAGCCGAGTGCTTGACGGGTCTTACAGTCGAGAAAGATTAGGAGGGAGCCAATAATATGAAAGGCATTATTTTAGCTGGTGGTTCTGGTACGCGTCTCTATCCGTTGACTCGTGGTGTCTCTAAACAGTTGCTACCAGTTTACGATAAACCGATGATCTACTATCCGCTCTCTGTGCTGATGTTGGCAGGTATTCGTGAGGTATTGGTAATAACCACACCAGAAGATAACGAGAGTTTTAAACGTCTGTTGGGTGACGGTAGTGACTTTGGTATTAGTCTGCAATATGCGATTCAAGAGAGCCCTGATGGGTTAGCACAAGCGTTTATTATTGGTGAAGAGTTTATAAATAACCAGAGTTGCTGTTTGGTGTTAGGGGATAATATCTTTTATGGCCAATCTTTCTCCAAAACCTTAGTTAATGCGGCAACACGTAAAACGGGTGCGACGGTTTTTGGTTATCAAGTCAAAGACCCTGAACGCTTTGGTGTGGTCGAGTTTGATGACAACATGAAAGCTCTCTCTATTGAAGAGAAACCGTTAACGCCGAAATCGAATTATGCCGTTACTGGACTCTACTTCTATGATAATCGAGTGGTAGAGTTTGCCAAAAAAGTTAAACCTTCTGAGCGAGGGGAGCTTGAAATAACCAGTATTAATCAAATGTACTTAGAGGATGGCTCTTTAAATGTAGAGCTATTAGGTCGTGGTTTTGCTTGGTTGGATACTGGGACTCATGAGAGCTTGCATGAGGCCTCCTCTTTTGTACAGACCATAGAGAATGTGCAGGGGTTAAAGGTGGCGTGTTTAGAAGAGATTGCTTGGCGTTTTGGCTGGTTAAGTGACAGTGAGTTGAAACAAACAGCAGAGCCAATGCTGAAAAATGAGTATGGCCGTTACCTCTTTGATCTAGTAGAGAAGAAGTAGAATGAAAATTCTGATTACAGGGTGTAATGGTCAAGTTGGCATCAGCTTAGTAAACAAACTAACTGGGGTCGTTGAGTTCTTAGCGGTAGATCGAGAGTCATTAGATATTACAGATGAACAAGCAGTGACTCGTTTAGTGGCTGAATATAATCCTGATATCATCATTAATGCTGCCGCCTATACTGCTGTAGACAGGGCAGAGAGCGAGAGTGAACTGGCTTTTTCAGTGAATCGAGACGGTCCTAAATATCTCGCAAAAGCAGCTCAGAAAACAGGGGCTGTGCTGTTACATATATCGACTGATTACGTATTTTCAGGGGGTAAAGCTGGAGAGTACAGCGAAACGGACAAAACTGCTCCTCAATCGGTTTATGGAAGAAGTAAATTAGAAGGTGAAAGCGCGGTTATAGGAAATTGCGACAGACATATTATCTTGCGCACCGCTTGGGTATTTTCTGAATACGGCAATAATTTTGTCAAAACGATGCTTAGATTAGGTCAAGATAGGGAAGCGTTGTCGATCGTGGGAGATCAATATGGCGGTCCAACTTATGCTGGGGATATTGCCGAAGCTCTGATTCACATATCTAACGTTATTCACACTAAGCAAGAGGTTAACTGGGGTATTTATAACTTCTCGGGATCGCCACATGTTTCTTGGTATGATTTTGCCGCTGAGGTATTCAAAAAAGCAGCAGAGCACAAAGTGATCAATAGAGTACCAACATTAAGTAATATCCCCACTTCTGATTACCCTACGCCAGCGTCTAGGCCTGCGAATTCGAAGTTGAATTGCAGTAAAATATCTCGAGAATTTAATATTGTTCCAAGCGATTGGCAGCAAGCGCTTAATCAAATCCAAGACTATAAGTGAAAATATGAAAGTCATTGATACCAAAATACCAGATGTAAAAATTATTGAACCAAAAGTATTTGGTGATGAACGTGGTTTTTTTATGGAGACTTGGAGCCAAAAGCAGTTTGAACACTTAGTCACAGGAAAGCCCGTTCAATTTGTACAGGATAATCACTCCAAATCCAAAAAGGGGATTCTGCGCGGGTTGCATTATCAAACTGAAAACACTCAAGGTAAGCTAGTGCGCGTTATTTCAGGTGAAGTATTCGATGTGGCTGTCGATATCAGAAAAGGCTCACCTACTTTTGGTCAATGGGTGGGTGAATTTTTATCTGCCGAAAATAAGCATCAACTATGGGTGCCGGAAGGGTTTGCCCACGGCTTCTATGTGATCAGCGACGAAGCAGAATTTATCTACAAGTGCACCGATTATTACAACCCGCAAGCAGAGCACTCTATCGCATGGAATGATCCCGAGATTGGTATAGAGTGGCCTTTAGTTGAAAGTAAATCTCCTGAACTTTCTGAAAAAGATGAATTAGCAACAGTACTAAGAGCTAAGGTTCAGATTCTATGATTAAACTACTTGCAAGATGGTTAACAACTTCGAACCCATCAAAAAAATTTCGTGCTGAGTTAGACTTGATGTTTTGGGGGGCTAAGCATTCCAGGTTAGTTCGTCGATATTTTCAGAGACGAATCTTTTATGTTTATAATTGCGACATAAGCCACTCTGCAGAGATTCACTCATCAGTAAAGTTTCCACACCCTTGTGGTGTAGTTATTGGTTCAAAAGCTAAAGTTGCAGCGGGTTGCCATATTTATCAGCAAGTCACAATTGGTAGTGATAACTCTATGGCATATATTAAAAAAAATACCTTTATTGGTTCTGGGGCTAAGTTAATTGGTGGTATTGAAATTGGTGAAAATTGTCACATTGGTGCGAATGCAGTAGTAACAAAAAATTTTGCTGATGATAGTACTATTGTGGGTAATAATCATAGCATTACTCCCCGTAAGCCGAAAACAGAGAAATAACAATGACTTCTATTCTAAAATTAATCGGTCGCTCAAATGCTTTATTTACACAAGATATCGCAAGTCATGAGGTAGCACTGTCTCAAATCGTTTCCAAGTCTCGCTTTCTTGTTTTAGGCGCTGCAGGCTCTATCGGTCAAGCTGTCACTAAAGAGATCTTCAAACGTAATCCACAAAAACTGCATGTTGTCGATATTAGTGAAAACAACATGGTAGAGTTGGTTCGAGATATTCGAAGCTCGTTTGGTTACATCAATGGTGACTTTCAAACCTTTGCTTTAGATATTGGTTCAATTGAGTACGATGCATTTATTAAAGCGGATGGACAGTATGATTACGTACTTAACTTATCGGCACTGAAACATGTACGCAGCGAAAAAGATCCGTATACTTTGATGCGAATGATCGATGTGAACGTATTTAGCACAGACAAAACCATCCAGCAATCGATTGATTCTGGTGTGAAGAAGTACTTCTGTGTATCTACCGATAAAGCCGCCAATCCTGTCAATATGATGGGGGCATCGAAGCGAATCATGGAGATGTTCCTGATGCGTAAAAGTGAGCAGATAGCTATTTCGACTGCTCGTTTCGCTAATGTGGCCTTTTCTGACGGTTCACTACTGCACGGTTTTAATCAACGTATTCAAAAGAATCAGCCAATCGTTGCCCCAAATGATATCAAACGTTATTTTGTGACGCCGCAAGAGTCGGGTGAGCTCTGTTTGATGTCATGTATCTTTGGTGAGAATCGCGATATCTTCTTCCCTAAGCTGAGTGAAGCGCTACACCTTATTTCGTTTGCTGATATAGCGGTTAAATATCTCAAGCAGCGCGGCTTCGAACCGTACTTATGTGAAAGCGAAGATGAAGCTCGTGAGTTGGCGAAAACATTGCCAGCCCAAGGTGAGTGGCCATGTCTGTTCACTTCAAGTGACACGACAGGTGAAAAAGACTTTGAAGAGTTTTTTACCGATAATGAAGTCTTGGATATGGAACGCTTTGAGAATTTAGGCATCATTAAAAATGAACCGCTTTATCAGCAGCAACTGCTTGAACTGTTTGAGCAACAAATTGGTCAAATGAAATCTGATCGTGAGTGGAGCAAGGAAGAGATCGTGAAGCTATTCTTTACCATGATCCCTGATTTTGGGCATAAAGAAACGGGCAAATATCTCGATAGCAAAATGTAATTGCTAGCGTTATTAACAGTAGAGAACTAAACCATGAGTCAATCATCAATCGTTAAGTTTGTTCGAGATGTATACCAAACCAATGATTTCATCCCATTGCATGCGCCAACATTTGATGGCAATGAGCAAAAGTACGTTTTAGAAACGATTCAAAGTACGTTTGTCTCTAGCGTAGGTAAATTTGTCGATCAGTTTGAGCAAAAAATTGAAGTGTATACTGGTACAGAAAAAGCGGTAGCGACTGTGAATGGTACTGCTGCACTTCATGCTGCGCTTTATATGGCAGGTGTTCAGCCAGGTGACTTTGTTATTACACAAGCCTTGACGTTTGTGGCGACCTGTAACGCACTCCATCATATGGGTGCCACCCCTATTTTTGTCGATGTTTCACCTATCAGTTTAGGCCTTTGCCCTAAAGCGATGGATGAATTTCTGACTCAAAACGCACATGTAACTGACAGTGGCTGCATTCATAAACAGAGTAAGCGCCCAATTCGTGCCGTTGTGCCAATGCATACCTTTGGCCACCCTGTTGAGTTAGATGAGCTTATTGCTGTTTGTCAGAAATGGAATATTTCTTTAGTTGAAGATGCAGCTGAAAGTTTAGGCTCTTTTTATAAAGGACAACACACTGGTACGCTGGGCGATTTTGGTGCAGTGAGTTTTAATGGCAATAAAATCATTACAACGGGCGGCGGCGGTATGATTCTGTGTAAAACAGCGGAGCTTGGTGCTCGCTCCAACACTTGGGCGCAATCCAAGAACAGGGGAAAAGATTAAAATTCCAGCCACAGTACTTGTGCTGGGCCGGGCA
>JAESQY010000188.1 GCA_016764915.1 Aliivibrio sp.
AAGGCATGCAGTTTGACCGTGGTTACCTATCACCTTATTTCATCAACAACCAAGAAACAGGCTCTATTGATTTAGAGAGCCCATTCATTCTATTGGTTGATAAGAAAATATCAAACATCCGTGAATTGCTGCCAACTCTAGAAGCAGTAGCAAAAGCATCTCGTCCACTGCTTATCATTGCAGAAGACGTAGAAGGCGAAGCACTAGCAACACTTGTTGTGAACAACATGCGTGGCATCGTGAAAGTTGCTGCTGTTAAAGCACCTGGTTTTGGTGATCGTCGTAAAGCAATGCTTCAAGATATCGCAGTACTAACAAGTGGTACGGTTATCTCTGAAGAGATTGGTCTAGAGCTTGAAAAAGTTCAGCTAGAAGATCTTGGTCAAGCTAAGCGCATTACGATCACTAAAGAGAATACAACCATCATCGATGGTAATGGCGAAGAGACAATGATCTCTGGTCGTGTATCTCAGATTCGTCAACAGATTGAAGATGCAACTTCAGACTATGATAAAGAAAAACTTCAAGAGCGTGTTGCAAAACTTGCTGGTGGCGTAGCCGTTATCAAAGTAGGCGCAGCGACTGAAGTTGAAATGAAAGAGAAAAAAGATCGCGTTGAAGATGCACTACATGCAACTCGCGCTGCTGTTGAAGAGGGTGTGGTTGCTGGTGGTGGTGTTGCACTTATTCGTGCTGCATCAAAAGTGGTTAACCTTGAAGGCGACAATGAAGAGCAGAATGTTGGTATTCGTGTAGCACTTCGCGCTATGGAATCACCACTTCGTCAAATCGTTATGAACGCAGGTGATGAAGAGTCTGTTGTTGCAAATAATGTTCGTGCAGGCGAAGGCAACTACGGTTACAACGCGGCAACTGGCGAATATGGAGACATGATTGCGATGGGTATCCTTGACCCAACTAAAGTAACTCGCTCTGCACTGCAGTTTGCAGCCTCTGTTGCGGGTCTTATGATCACAACTGAAGCGATGATTACTGACAAACCAGCTAAAGATGCTCCAGCTATGCCTGATATGGGCGGAATGGGTGGCATGGGCGGCATGATGTAATCAGCCTCTCACCCTATTTGCTTTAACGGCAAATAACAAAAACCGCATTGATGCTAAATCAATGCGGTTTTTTTATGGTTGTTTTTCAAAAAAACGGGCGACTCTAATCACATGTTATAGGGATATCCCAATTAGCTGGAGGTAGAAAGCAATCTTGAGTTATGCGCATAATACAACCAAGAGATAATTGGAGTATGAAGTATGAATATTACTTTAGGAAAAGAATTCGAGAGAAGCATCGCTGAAGAAGTCGCTAAAGGGTTTGAGCAGCTAGCGACTGGCGAATCATCGAATCATAGTGTGATGGATATATTTGAACAAGCTTCTCTCTCAGCAAATAGAAAGTCTACAAGTAAGGATACTAGTGCTGAACTATAGTCTCTCTCCTCTAGCTGAAGAGGACTTATTCAAAATAATGTCTTCAACTATTGAATCTTGGGGGAGCATACAGGCAAAAGCTAAGGGGAGGAAACCTACGATGCGTTTCCAACAATAGAGGGTAGAGTAGTTACTTGCCAGTGGTTATACAAAATTGGAGGTATCGTAAAGAGTTGAAAATTAGTGTATCAAGTGTTTATCGAAATAGGGTAGTGCTAAATTTAAAGTCTTTTTCACTACAATGACTACCATTAGCCCTGAGGGGCTTAAAGTGATTTGATTATGGCACTCCAACGTGGAGAATGGTTTGAGTCTAGTATCTGATATATAATACTCAGCTAATTTAGCCTGTCACTTTTCAGTAGTGGTAAGTAAAGATCGTTTATAGGTTTGCTTTTAATAAGTTAACTTTATTATTTAGAAGGTAGTAGAGCATAGTGTCCATTGTTGCGGTTGATCTATTTTGTGGTGTTGGTGGTTTGACTCATGGGCTACAACAAAGTGGAATAAATGTTGTTGCGGGATACGATATTGATGAGAATTGCTGCTTACCATATGAAGAGAATAATAATGCGGAATTCATCAATAAAAGCATTGCAGAACTCAATATAGACCAGCTTCGAAGCCACTTTAAGGCTTCTGATATAAAACTATTAGCTGGTTGTGCTCCTTGTCAGCCTTTTTCTAATTATACCCAGGGACGGCCTAGAGATGAAAGGTGGGGGCTGTTGTCCCACTTTTCTCGTTTAGCGTCAGAGCTTATGCCAGATCTAATTACAATGGAAAATGTTCCTGAACTCATCAAACATGATATTTTCCATGAGTTTATAATGACTTTAACTGAGCAAGGGTACTCAGTTTGGTATGAAGTTGTTTATTGCCCAGATTATGGTATTGCGCAAAAAAGAAAAAGATTAGTTATATTGGCTTCACGTTTAGGCCCTATTTCTTTAATACCAGCCACACATAAAGTTGATGAATATTTGACCATTAAAGATGTAATTGGGTTTTTACCTGAATTGGCTTGCGGTGAAGTAAACGGTAGTGACGTATTACATCGAGCTGCAGGGTTATCTGAAATTAATCTGAAGAGAATTAAGGCTTCTAAACAGGGAGGGACATGGAAGGATTGGCCTGAAGAACTCTTAGCTAATTGTCACAAAAAAAGTACGGGGAAAAAGTATACTAGTGTTTATGGCAGAATGCATTGGAATGAGTTAAGCCCTACGGTTACCACTCAGTTTTATAATTATGGAAGTGGTCGATACGGTCATCCGACTCAGCAACGTGCTATTAGTTTGAGAGAGGCTGCGATGATTCAATCTTTTCCTGAGAGCTATAAATTTACCAAAGAAACAGGAATATACTCAATAACAAGTGTCGCTAGAATGATAGGTAATGCTGTTCCTGTTCGTTTGGCTAAGGTGATAGGTGATACTTTAATTGCTCATGTTAAGGCTCATGGTGTAGAAGCTTGATTGAGGTAGGTTTTATTATCGATACAGTCCTGTATATTATCTGATATTTCACAAATGTAAGCGATAACTTCATTACTTAGCTGTCGGAGGGCTTGGGCTGATTTCTCACTTCCAACACTAGAAAATGTTTTATTCCCATGTGCTAAATCATTCCTGTGCCGCATTACAGTTCTTAAATCAGAACCATGTTTGGTTTGGTTGTAGTCCGTGTTACAGCTGAAACCATAGATTTCACCCACCTTTTTAATCTCAGTACTGTCAATGTTACCAGAAAATAAATGTTTTGAGCTTAGAGACGCTTGATGAAATGCGATAGCTATGTTTCCGTTCATATTTTCGAGCATTTTTTTTAGGTCGATTGTGTCTTTTCTCGCTCTCAACAGAACTTTATGCTGTAGTTGGATGCGCAAATTATCAAACTGCTCACTGTTTGCTGTCATTTTATCATGAATAACAAGCACTGATTCTCTCATCGTTGCTTCAATAAGATTGTATAAAATTAGATAAACAGTCCCTTTTGCTGTTTTTACTAGACTAGTATTGACAGTAAACAGGTCGTTTTTATCATTGAGTAACAGATTGCTTGAGTCTAGATAATCAATAAGGTCTAAGTAGCCCTTAAGCTCTTTTTTCTTGTCATCTAAATCGTCAAATATGCTTTGCATTATTTATATACCAAGAAGCTTATCTTTAACATATTCAATTCGCGATATGACTCTAGGCCTACTATTTGATGCATCGCCTGTAGTTAAGACTTTAAATTCATCGGAGAAAAGCCAATCAGAGATATTATCTGGTTTTAGATTTGGCTCTTCATATAGTGCCAAAGCTATACCAACAGCAAGAGCTTCGAAGCGTACTCTTGGGGTTGTTTTTGCACCTTTGGATTTTCTAAAGCCAAAGGGGAAATTATCTTTGGCGAAAGTCATTGTACGGTTAAAAATCGCAACCATATCAGTACTTTCATCTTCTGACTTTTCAGATTCTTTTTCTAAGTAAGTATCTAGGAATTCTTTCACCGAATGGTTAAAATTCTGATAGTTGTTTAAATATGCAAAGAATCGCAAAGAGAACTCAAGGTCTTCTCCTCGTTTAAGCTTTGTCTCGCTAAGTGGGACGACTTCTTTGAATACATCATTGTCTGCGCAAACTGATATTACATTTGAGTAAAGCTTAGAGTTGCCATGCTTGGAGCCTTTTCTAACCTCCATATCTTTTAACTCGTTGCTACCAGTATTTATTCTTTCAAACAGGTCTCGCCTCGTTGCTTCTGTGCAATTACTTAGTTCAATAATGCGAATTGAAATCCGGTTAAACCTTCGCTGTCTTGAGGTCGGCAAATCTGAGAATGTAAAACCATTAAGTTGAGGGATTAACTGCAGCTCTTCAAGAGTTAGTTGGTTGCTCAGGAAGGCGTGAAGAGTGCGGACTCGCTGTGAGCCATCAACAATTTCAACTCGGCCATCCAGATCTGGGTCACCCGATTCTACATCTGCAATGAAAATATGAGGGATTGGAAGACCAATAATTAAAGATTCAATTAGTCTACTTTGGCTTTTTATGGACCAAACAAAATCTCGCTGATAGTCTGGGACGAATAGTTCATTTTCGTCGCTGTCTAACCCGTTATGGTATTTATCGACGACCATCTCGATAGTCATTTCTTTCGAGTCATAATCAACTTCACGTTGATGCTTACGAACAGCAGCTTCAGATATCTCTTTAATTGATTCAATTTCACCTTTGAGCTCTACTTTTCTTTCGTCGCTATTAGCTTCTTGAAGTGACTGCTTTAATTGGGCTATTGGCAAGGGCATTTTTCAGATACCTATAAAGTTTTAAGACGTAGGACATTAAATTTCATGGTAGTAATTTCAATCGAATTTGTATATCTTTTTTAATGGGTTATACGATCTATAGCTCCCAATGTGACAAATCAAACAGCCATTACAGAACATGCCTTTCGAGAGTATTAAGGCTTTCCCCCCACGTAGTAGAGTCTATGCCCTCTACTCCAACCGCAAATCAAGCGGGGTTTTGCTGCTGCGGCCGCCAACTTCTCGGGCCAGGGTGGGGACGAGATAACCTGAGACATTAGCAATTAACCCAGCCATTAGGCTTCGAGCCTCATCATCAGAGACATAGAAGTGCGCTGCTCCTTGTACTTTATCTAAGACATGCAGGTAGTAGGGCAGAATGCCTGCATTAAATAGGCTTTCACTAAGATCAATCAAAGCTTCGGCGCTATCATTCACTCCTTTGAGTAGGACACTTTGGTTTAATAACGTGACGTTTGCTTGCTTGAGTTGTTGCATCGCGATGGTGAATTCGTGATTGATCTCATTGGCGTGATTAACGTGTGTAACCATAACAAACTGCAAGGGAGAGGCCGCAATACGCTCGCATAACTGAGTGGTTATTCGGTTTGGAATCACTACGGGCAACCGGCTATGGATACGAATGCGTTTGATGTGCGGGATCTGTTCAATTTCGGTAAATAACCAATCTAACTCATGATCTTTTGCCATCATAGGATCACCGCCTGAGAGAATGATCTCACTGATCTCTGGATGGTTACTGATGTACTCTAACCCTTTAGACCAAGTTGCCTTATTGCCACTGTTATCTTGGTAGGGAAAGTGGCGTCGAAAGCAGTAGCGGCAGTTGACGGCGCAACCCCCTTTTAGAATCAACAATACCCGATTTTTATATTTGTGCAGCAGACCTGGAATATCGTTACCCTGTTCCTCTAATGGATCGGTCGAATAGCCATCAGCGACGGTGAATTCTTGCTCCAATGGCAATACTTGACGCAGTAAAGGATCGTTAGGATTGCCCGTCTCCATTCGCTCGACAAAACTTTTCGGAACGCGCAGCGCAAATAACTTACGAGCGGCAAAGCCCTTTTGATAGGGCGCTGGATCTATCTGCAGTTGTTCGAGTAACTGGTTAGGGTCAGAGATCGCATTCGATAGCTCTTTGAGCCAGTTTTTCTCAACAGCAACGTCTTTTCGGGTTATCATGTGCAACATTAATTCTAACTCTAAGATTGTAAGAGGAAATCATGGCGACAGTAAGTACCAATGAATTCAAAGGCGGTTTGAAATTTATATTGGATAAAGAACCATGTTCAATTATCGAAAATGAATATGTTAAGCCAGGCAAAGGTCAGGCTTTTAACCGCGTAAAACTTCGCAAGTTACTTTCTGGTAAAACGCTAGAGAAGACGTTTAAATCCGGTGAAAGTTTCGAACTTGCCGATGTGATTGATATCGATTTAGACTACCTGTACAGTGACGGTGAATTTTACCACTTTATGAACAGTGTTACATTCGAACAAATTGCCGCTGATATAAAATCAGTGGGTGACAACGCGAAGTGGCTAGTTGAAAATGACACTTGTATGATCACGTTGTGGAATGATAATCCAATCGTTGTAACTCCGCCAAACTTTGTTGAAATTGAAGTGACTGAAACCGATCCCGGCCTAAAAGGCGATACGCAAGGAACGGGCGGTAAACCAGCAACGTTAGCAACTGGCGCTGTTGTTCGTGTTCCTCTATTCATCACCATCGGTGAAGTGATTAAAGTAGATACACGCTCTGGCGAATACGTAGGCCGTGTGAAATAATTAAATAGTCATCTTGATGATTACGACTAAACCGCAGTTTTACTGCGGTTTTTTTATGAGTGATAAATAAAAACACCACACTAAAAATAGTGTGGTGTTTCTGTTTTTAGCGAGATGTCATCGGCTTAAAAAAGCATGAAGATAAAAATCGCAGAGATAACAGTAATAAGAGTTGCTACACCGTAGCAGACAATTTTGCCCACAACACCGGTATGAATTTTAAGGTCATGCATACCATGGTGCAAGCGATGCATTGCATGCCACATTGGCAGAGCAAGGGTACCGATAATGAACAGTGCACCAATAATGCTAGTTGCAAAAGTGACTACTCGTTCATAGCTCATAGCCTCAGCATCAATAATACCCATAGGGACTAAGATACCTAACACTAATACTGTGATCGGTGTAATCATTGCAAACCAAGAGCCGCCAGCGCCAAATAGGCCCCACCATACTGGTTCATCGGAACGTTTAGGATTAAGATTTACCACGTTAGTCTCCTTAAACCACAATTAAAACAATCAGAGAGATAGCTGCAACAGCTGCCCACTGTGCTAAAACAACCACTTTCTTATCTAAAGCTTTACCTTTAATACGCACAGGCATTACCTGCGGCATCATGCTAAAGAAAGTGTGCGCGTGGAATAAGCTGCCAAGCAGTGCCACGATGTTGATAGCAATAACAATTGGGTTTGCCATGAACTCTAACCAAGTAGCCCAAGATTCAGGCCCTTTTACCAAGCTGCCTAGACCGACTGTCAGGAACAGAGTAAAAAAGATCAGGGGTAAAACCGTTGCTTCACGAACCATATATAATCGGTAGAAAGGGTGATCTTTCCACCAAGTACGGGTCATTTCGCGAACGTAAGGTTTACGGTTACTCATCTTTATGCCTCCTGAGGTTTAATCATTGCTATTAGGAAGTCTTGTGACGATGCAATCTTGCCTTGGTTAACGGCGGCTGCAGGGTCAACACTTTTTGGACAGACTTCAGAACAGTAACCAACAAATGTACAACCCCAAGCGCCATTGTCACCGTTGATCAGTTTCATTCGTTCTGCTTTTCCGCTATCACGACTATCAAGGTTATAGCGATGCGCCATAGTAAGTGCTGCAGGGCCAATAAACTCAGGGTTTAGACCAAACTGAGGACAGGCTGCGTAGCAAAGGCCACAGTTGATGCATGCCGCAAATTGTTGATATTTTGCCATCTGTGCAGGTGTTTGATTATTAGGGCCTTGATCAAGCGTACGATCGTTACCAATAATATAAGGCTTGATAGCTTCAAGACGTTCAATAAACGGTGTCATATCAACAATCAGATCTTTCTCGATGGCAAAGTTTGCTAATGGCTCAATTTTCAGGCCATCAGCATAGTCACGCAAGAAAGTCTTACAAGCCAATTTAGGGACATTATTGACCATGATGCCGCAAGAGCCACAAATAGCCATGCGACATGACCAACGGTAGGTTAGGTCTTTGTCTAGGTGATCTTTAATGTAGCCTAGTGCATCAAGTACTGACATGGTTTCATCAAACGGAACGTCAAATGTTTGAAGATACGGTTTTTCATCTTTTTCTGGGTCGTAACGCAGAATATCAACTTTTTGAATACGGTTAACTGACATTATGCCTGCTCCTGTGCTTGTTTTTCGGCAGCGGCAGCAGCAGCTTCTTCAGCGGCAGCAGCTTGTTCTGCAGCTTCGCCATATAGACGGGCTTTAGGTGGTGATTTAGTGATCGTGACGTCGCTGTATTTGATTGTTGGTGCGGCATCTTTATTGTAATAAGCGAGAGAGTGCTTCAAGAAGTTCTCATCATCACGTAGCGTACAACCTTCATCTAAGCGTTGGTGTGCACCGCGAGATTCTCTGCGTAACATGGCTGAATATGCCATCGCTTCAGCAACTTCGAGTCCATATCCCACTTCAATGGCATAAAGAAGGTCAGTATTAAAGACTTTACCCTTGTCTTTGATGCTCACTTTTTTGTAACGCTCTTTCAATTCACTGAGTTTATCGATAGTCGCTTGCATAGAGCTCTCTTCACGGTAGATACCGCAACCAGATTCCATAGAGTGGCCCATCTCCGTACGAATATCCGCCCAGTTTTCATCGCCTTCTTGATTGAGTAATGCATCAAGACGATCTTGAACTTCAATGATTTGGCGTTCAATGGATTCATCATTCCAGCCGCTAAACTCAGCAACGCGTTTTACGGCATTTTCACCAGTAAGACGACCAAAGACAACAAGTTCTGCCAGAGAGTTCGAACCTAAACGGTTAGCGCCATGTAGGCCGACAGATGAACATTCACCAACAGCGAATAAACCTTTAATAGAGGTCTCATTCTCTTTATTAGTTTCAATACCTCCCATGGTGTAGTGAGCCGTTGGACGAATTGGAATAGGCTCAACTGCAGGGTCAACATTGACATACGCTTTGGCCAGTTCACAAATAAACGGCAGACGTTCATTGATGTAATCGGCACCTAAATGACGAAGGTCGAGGTAGACCACATCACCAAGAGCATGCTTAACCGTATTGCCTTTTTGCTGCTCATGCCAGAATGCTTGAGAAACTTTATCGCGAGGACCAAGTTCCATATATTTATTTTTAGGCTCACCGACGGGGGTTTCAGGTCCCATGCCGTAATCTTGCAGATAGCGATAGCCATCTTTATTGACCATGATACCGCCCTCTCCACGACAACCTTCTGTCATCAAGATTCCAGTACCAGGCAAACCTGTTGGGTGATATTGAACAAACTCCATATCACGCAGAGGAATACCGTGGCGATAGGCCATCGCCATGCCGTCACCCGTCACAATACCGCCGTTGGTATTGCAGTGGTAAACGCGACCTGCACCGCCTGTTGCAAGCACAACAGATTTTGCTTTGATACAGATAAGTTCGCCTTCAGCCATATGAATGGCGATCAAACCTTGTACTTCACCATTTTCAACCAATAAGTCGATAACAAAATACTCATCAAATCGGTTGATTTGTGGATATTTCATTGAGGTCTGAAATAGGGTATGTAGCATATGAAAGCCGGTTTTATCCGCTGCAAACCAAGTTCGCTCTACTTTCATGCCACCAAAACGACGCACATTCACTTCACCGTTCTCTTTACGGCTCCATGGACAACCCCACTGTTCGAGTTGGGTCATTTCGCGATGTGCATTTTCAACGAAATATTGAACAACATCCTGTTCACATAGCCAATCACCACCACCAACGGTGTCATTGAAGTGATTGTCTAATGTATCTTCTTCCTTGGTGACGGCAGCAGAACCACCCTCCGCTGCGACCGTGTGGGAGCGCATTGGATAAACTTTAGAGATAAGAGCAATTTCTAGCTCAGGATTTGCTTCAGCAGCTGCTATGGCAGTGCGAAGTCCAGCGCCGCCAGCGCCGATTACTGCGATATCTGTGGTAATTGTTTTCACAGGTATCCTCCGGATAAAAGATAAAAAAAGAAAAAACAAATTAAAGTGAGCTTAGGTAAGCAGCACTTTACCTTGAAATCCTAACTACATATTTTAGAAGAGGTGTCAGATAAATAAATTGATTCTGTAACCTATTTCTCGCTTTTATACCTCTAGTGAGGCATAAACTTCCAAGTAGTGTGATGCATATCACTTTCAATCTATAAGGAAAAATATTAGGACATTCATAACGTTTAGTTAATGTTAATCGATTGTAGTATAGAAGTTGTTAGTGGGCTAGTAACACACTGTTTTAATGATGATTAATAGATGTTAATAAGAGTGATAGTCATTCCCAGCCTTTGCTTATTTCTGTGAAGATAAGTTACACTGCACAAAAATATTGGAGATAAAAGCAGATGAGTAATGCGATGTGGATGCCTAGTGCATCAATGGAACAGTTGAAATGCCGAGCTGAGGTGTTAGCAACGATTCGCCAATTTTTCTTCAAACGTAATGTGCTTGAGGTTGATACACCTGCAATGAGTCATGCTACGGTAACCGATGTTCATCTGCATACCTTTAAAACTGAATTTGTTGGTCCAGGCTACGCAGAAGGTAAAATACTCTATTTAATGACCAGTCCTGAATTTCATATGAAACGGTTGCTGGCAGCGGGCAGCGGTGCTATCTACCAAATATGCAAATCATTCAGAAATGAAGAGGCGGGACGTTATCATAATCCAGAATTTACTATGCTGGAGTGGTATCGACCTGGTTTTGACCACCATGACTTAATGGATGAAATGGAAGCGTTACTGACTCTCATATTATCTACACCAGCAGCCGTTAAAATGACGTATCAGCAGGCTTTTTTAACGGTGTTAGGTGTTTGTCCTTTAGAGGCATCAATGGCAGAGTTAAAGGTTGCTGCTGCTTCGTTAGGCCTGTCAGATATTGCTGAAAAGGAAGAAGATAGAGATACTTTGTTGCAACTGCTTTTCAGCATGGGTGTTGAGGGGTGTATTGGAAATGAAGCGCCGGCATTTGTTTATGATTTCCCCGCATCCCAAGCAGCTTTAGCCAAAATAAATCAGCAAGATCCAAGAGTTGCCGACCGTTTTGAAGTTTATTTTAAAGGCATTGAGTTAGCCAATGGTTTTCATGAGCTTGATAACGCGCAAGAGCAGTTAGCAAGATTTGAAGAGGATAACCACAAACGACTAGAGATGGGCCTTACTGAACAACCCATCGATCACCACTTAATTGCTGCCATTGATTCCGGTTTCCCTGCTTGCGCTGGTGTTGCACTCGGAATCGATCGTTTGATCATGTTGGCATTGAAACAGAACCATATCGATAAGGTGACCACCTTTCCTTTTGATCGTGCATAATCCAGCTAACTGACAATTAAGCCGGTACCAATAACCGCTAAAATGGCTCCGATCCAAGAGGCTCTACTTGGCCTTTTTTTCGTGTGTAACCATAGTAGAGGCAGAATCATAATGGGGGTGGTGGATGAAAGCAAAGCCACCATACCAACGTTGCCATCTCTTAATGCATACAATATAAGCGTCATACCTACCGCCATTGCGAGAAAACCATTCATTGCGACAGCACCTAATATCGGTAGATTCAGAGGTTTATGCGGCAAAGTAATTGGCATATTGGTCGCTCTTAGCATGCAGTGAGCAGCAAAAGCCGTACACATACGAATGGCCGAAGCCGCAATGGGGTCGATACTGGTTTGCATCACAGGTTTGGCTATAATACCGCCTAATGCCTGACAAAGTCCTGCGGTAAGGCCCAAGACGATAGCGACCCAAAGGTTACCTTTTACGGCCTCCCAGTCATGTTCTCCTCTCTTTTTATTAAAGAAAATAGCAATGACGATACCGGAAAAGACCAGAAGAGCACCTAATAGCTCAACCATCCGCATGGTTTCGTTAAACAACCAGTAACCGAGAACGGCCGAGAAAAGTGCATGGCAAGAGAACAGTAAACCCGCTTGTCTTGGACCGATGCGGTTAAAACAAGCAAACAGGGCGGTATCACCAATAAAAATACCAATGAGTCCGGAGAGTGCCATTGGCCAGAAATAGGCACTTTCAATGCTCTGCCAACCACCTGTGAACCAGGCCATGCTTGAGAGCATAAGGGCGACACAGCCCATGCGCCATCGGCTATAAGCAAAGGGACCTAGATGCCTCGCCGGAGTGACGGAGATTAAACTGGAAAAGGCCCATAAAAATGCAGCAGCTAATGCAAACCATTCAAAACTCATAAACATCCTTTTAATCATGGAACGCTCTTGTTATCAGTAACAAGAGCAGACAAATTATCTCAGCGGTTATGGGAATACAACAAAAAGTGGCTTACTTACCATTAGAGTAAAGTTGTATGACAGATTAAGTTAAAAATAGCATCGCGATATAAACAATGATCAGACCAACGATACCGATGATAATGCCAGTTTTCGCCATATCTTTACTCTCGATTAAGCCTGTAGAGTAAGCAAGGGAGTTAGGAGGAGTCGATACTGGCAGAATCATACCGAGTGAAGCAGAGAAAGCGACCACGACCAACACACCTTGTATCCCGCCGACGGCAGACAAACTCTCCATAGAGGCTGCAATAGCTGCGGCAATGGGCATTAATAAGTTAGCTGTTGCGGTGTTGGACATAAAGTTAGCCATTAACCAGCAGATAATGGATAGGGTTAGTACCACAGCAACCGGTGATAAGCTGGCGTAGTCAATGGAGTGAGCCATGGCGGAAGCCAATCCCGTTTTATCTAGGCCAATACCAATAGCAATACCTCCGGCAACCAACCATAAAACATCCCAGTTGATTTTTTTAATCTCCTCTTTGCCCATGATGCCAGTCAGAGTGAAAACAGCCAGAGGAATGATAGAGACAACATAGGTGTTCATGCCGTGTAACTTGGTGGTAATCCACAGTAAAATGGTAGAAGCAAAGGTGATGTAAACTACAATTGCTCGCCAATTTTTTTGAAACTTTCCTTCAAGCTTTAATACCATTTTGTCTTCAGATGAGGGAAACAGTTTCTGCAGTAACCACCAAGCAAATGAGAGCTGAATGATCACAAAAGGGATACCCATCATCATCCAGGTTAAGAAATCAATGCTGTTCTCCCCGGTTAAATATTGCAGAGCAATAGCATTGGGAGGGGTGCCTATTGGCGTTGCGATACCGCCAGTATTTGCTGCTATCGGAATGCACAATACCAGAGCTTTAATACCGATATCACCCTTAGGGGCAGACGCTACGATAGGGCCTAATAGTGCTAGCATCATGACTGTTGTCGCGGTATTTGACATGAACATTGAGAATACCGCGGTGATAAGCATTAAACCCAGCATGATAAATTTGGGTTGATTACCAAAGGGTTTGAGCAGAACTCGAGCTAGGTTGTTATCCAATTCATATTTTGCTGCAGCAATAGCCAGCGCAAAACCGCCCATAAATAGAATGATAATAGGAGAAGAGAAAGCCCCTAGAATATCGGTGTAATTCATTAACGTGCCAAACGAGTGTCCATCTGGCACCGTTCTAAATAGGTGTAAGCCTTTATCTGAGATCATCACAAGCTCTAAAGTGATAATTAAGATTGACGTGGCGAATACCGGGACAGGTTCTAAAACCCAAAGCAGAGCAGCTAAAGCAAAGATAGCCAGTAGACGCTGTTGAATAACCGTGAGATCTGGAATTGGAATCCAATCAATGGGCATATTTAAGATAAAAAGAGGGATCAGAAAAGAGATAAGAAGTTTGCTAATGAGTACTGGACTTATTTTTGACATATCTGTTTCAATTCCCTCTACTTAACAGTACTTGTAGCATAATGAAATACGCCATAAATACTTAGATCAAAATAGAATTTTCCATAAAAAAAGGAGCTTATCAGCTCCTTTTTGAGAAAAATCAATTTGAGATAACCTAACTTACTTCTGCTTGGCTACTGATGTGTGCGTAAGGCGTACCAAGACGAGTGATCTCCCCAAGGGCCATACTCTCATCAAATGAAACAGAATCAGCCGCAAAGAGGTTAATTACAGTTGAACCGAGCTTGAATCGGCCCATCTCATCTCCCTTTTTCAAAATGACGGCATTATTCCCTTCGGATGGGTAGTTCCAACGTTGAATCTCAGATCCCGTTGGTGGAGTGACGGTTCCAGCCCATACGGTTTCAATACTGCCCACAATCGTCGCGCCAACTAATATATGTGCCATTGGACCAAACTCGGTATCAAAAATACAGACAACACGTTCATTTCGGGCAAACAGATTCGGCACATTCTCGGCGGTAAGCGGATTGACTGAAAAAAGATCACCCGGGACATAGATCATTTGGCGCAATGTACCATCACACGGCATATGGACACGATGATAATCACTTGGTGAGAGGTAAAGTGTGGCAAACTCACCATCGGTAAACTCTTCATTTAAGGCCGCGTCACCACCTAAAAGCTCTTGAGCTGAGTAGTCGTGGCCTTTTGCTTGTATAAGGCGACCATTTTCAATCGGACCAAATTGGCTGACACAAGCATCTGCAGGGTGAACAATAGTGCTTTGCTCTTGAACAATAGGACGCATGCCTTGAGCAAGTTCACGAACAAAAAAACTGTTAAAAGAGCGGTAAGAGGCAGGATCTGAATTAAGCGCTTCTTGCATATTTACTTTGTATTGTTTTATAAACCAGCGAATAACTGCAGTGGTTAATTTTCCCGCCTCTGCAGAGGCTAACTTTCCCATTAAACGAGTTAATGCGTGTTTAGGGGTACAGTATTGTAAGCTTATTTTAATATTATCTAGCACAGGTTCGCCTAATGTCTTGCCAATTATGTTATTGGTAAATTCTATCGATAATGAAAAATAAAGTCAGATGTTAAGATTAAAGATCCGCTTTCTTGTTTCGAGAGAACTGTCGATTGGCTTTATTTTCAGACATGCTCTCAACAATTCGATGGTAACTGTTAAAACGTTCCAGAGAGATCTCATTGTTGGCAATCGCTTCACGGAAAATGCACCCAGGGTCATTAGCATGTTTGCAGTCTCTAAAACGGCAACCACCAATAAAAGGACGAAACTCAATAAATGCATTAGTCACTTGTTCTTTATCTAGGTGCCACAGACCAAACTCACGAACGCCTGGTGAATCAATCAAATCACCGCCATCCATAAAGTGATATAAGCGTGCAGCTGTGGTGGTGTGTTTTCCTAATCCTGAGTTTTCTGAAACTTCCCCCTCTTCAATATTGAGCTCAGGGAGAAGTGCATTGATTAAACTTGATTTACCAACACCAGACTGACCAACAAAAATATTAATTTTGTCTTTGAGTTCATGTTTTAATTCAGCTAGACCTACGCCACTCTCTCTACTAACCAAGAGCACTTTATAGCCAATTTTCTCATAAAGGCTGAGAGTCTCTTTTACCGATACAATCTCTTGCTCAGTGAGTAGATCAATCTTATTGAGTACGATAAAAGGTTTAATTTCTAGTGTTTCAGAGGCAATTAAGTATCGATCAATAATGTTCAGTGAAAGCTCTGGCAGTATTGATGAGACGATAACGATTTGATTCACATTAGCAGCAACAGCTTTTATGCCATCATAGTAATCAGGGCGAGTAAGTACTGACACTCTAGGTTGAACAGCTTCAACGACACCTGAAATGCCAGCAAGAATCTCGGTGCCTGGTCGCCAAATCACTTTATCACCCGAGACCAAAGACTCAATTGCACGACGTAAATTACATCGATGAATGATACCAGTTTCTGGGTCTTCTATATCAGCATGTTGACCAAAACGGGTGATGACTAACCCTTCTTTAGCTGCTTCAAGTAGAGATTCATCCCATTGCAGTGACTTATCCGGTTTATCTAACCGTCTTTTTTGGTTAGTTCGAACTTGGCGTACTTGGCCTTTAGTTAGTTTTCTTTTCTTCGTCACGTAAAATGATTCGCTTTAAGTTGGCTTTCAGTCTCAGGTGAGTATCATACATGGTTTAGTCATAAAATAGGCAATATCTATATGTCATTCAACGATCAAAATTTAATTTGGATTGATTTAGAGATGACAGGCTTGGATCCTGAAACTCATAAAATCATTGAAATTGCGACCATTGTAACCGACGCTCAGCTTAATATTTTGGCAGAAGGTCCGGTCCTAGCTATCCATCAGCCAACGTCTGAATTAGATAAAATGGATGACTGGTGTACAACAACACACACTAATAGCGGCTTAGTTGAGCGTATTAAAGCAGCCACGGTGACTGAAAATGAAGCCGCAGAGCAGACTATTGCTTTTTTAGAGCAGTGGGTGCCAAAAGGTGTGTCGCCGATTTGTGGTAATAGCGTAGGACAAGACCGCCGTTTCTTATATAAAGGAATGCCAGCTCTCGAGCAATACTTCCACTATCGCTATCTTGATGTGAGCACGATTAAAGAGCTTACTCGTAGATGGAAGCCTGAAATATTAGAGGGTGTGGTTAAAAAAGGGAGCCATTTAGCATTGGATGATATTCGTGACTCAATCGCTGAACTTCAATACTATCGTAAAAAAGTCTTTTCAATTTGAACAAAAATTATGCGAATGAAATGGATTTTGGAAAAAAAACAGGTTTTTTGAAAGATCTGCTTGCATCGTCTGATTATGTTCGTATAATTCGCAGCCCGTAGAGGAGAAGACTTTCTCCATGCGGGGCAAAGCGATACTAGCTCAGTTGGTAGAGCGCAACCTT
>JAESQY010000189.1 GCA_016764915.1 Aliivibrio sp.
GCAAAAAATAGTTGGTTAAAATTAGCGACGAAGGAGCAAAACCAACTGTTTTTTGTCCTTGTTTAACAGCTTGTTATGAGTAAATTTAAACATGCCAAGGTTCAACATCAGCTAATGTTAAATCATTATTATAATTAAGCAATTCCGCCGGAATAATAATGACTTGGTTATTATATCTAAGCTGGAATGTACGATTATTATATATTCCTTCTGTAAAAGTAGTAATCTCACTCCCATCCTGTCTATGTTCAATACTTTCTCTCAGTAAATTAAATAAGACAGAGTCGGATGATATTGATTTTTCACTTAGATCGGTATAGTGGCGAGCGTAAACTTGAGTAGCAATAAGCTCCCCCTCCCTATACTTGGAATCAATGACATCACATTGAAAGTTCCCAATTACCTTTTTGTAGATAGCTAAGGCAGAGCACTTTTCATACCGTGAGTATTCTTTACTATTTAAGCATTTATATGCAACATTGAAAACAAGGCGGTTCAGCAAGGAAATATCCGTTAACTGATACTTCATACCACTTGGTAACTCTAAATATCCGTCACTTTCATTGACAACCAAATTGTTATGAATAATTTTATTACGTAGCTCTAACGCATTTTTAAATACATTATTTTCTAAGAAATCAACTTCTACATCACCACGATTGTTCCGCTTAAATTTATCGCATTTATTAGCAAAGCGGACGTCGTTTATCGACATTTTTTTATCTAAAACAGCATCAAAATAATCAAATACGATAGGGAATATAGCTAAATTTCCTTCTTTGGATAAAGACTGCTTAGATAGCGGGTCAAATCCACCTAAGTTGCTAGTGTGTTTAGATAATAAGCCACTATCCGAGTTTTTTATTTTTGTACTATAAAAAGTAAACCCATCTGAAAAATCATATCTTTTTAAAATATCATTTAGAGCTTTTAATTTTTCATCTGTAAAACTCATAAATTAATGCCTAACCTTTTTACTCATAACGCCCTACTCACTGGAGCATAGGTTGGCGATTTTTTTGCGCCTTTGCTTTTAAGCAAAAAACGCGACAGCCGTTATGCGTCCAGTGCAGTAGCTTGTTATATGGTAATTTATTATAAAACAGTAGCGATCCAATCTTCGCCTTCTTTTCTCACGACAGCAGTTCGTAAAAGGGGGTCAATACCAGCTATTTTTGAACGTCCCTTGTTGTCATGTCCACCATGAATCATATTAAAAATCTGATAGCTATACCCTTGCTCTTCAACTAGCGCAATATGTTTCAACGCTTGATTATAGCCCGACGCTTCTCGAGCTTCTCCTTTCCAACGCTCACAAAGAATAACTACATTCCCCTCATCAATATAAGCATTATTCCAAGCACCAAAAGCGATGATTTTCTTATCATGGTTTACGAAAGACCAAGACCATAACCAGTTAGCACATGAAAACCCCTCATCTTCCATAAATCGTTTGCGACTTACATCGCTTTCAGGAACCAGTTTTCGATACAATACAGTGTCGTTACGTTCTGAATATTTGATAATTTGAGCCATTAAATTGCATCCTTGCTCATCACCTTGTTTTTCAGCATTCGCATACATAACTTGTAATTTATTCGATGCTATATCTCCGTTAGCGATACGAACTAACATTTTATCAAATACGTCTTTTTTCATTATTTTTCCTGATTATTAGAACCCATTACACCGACACTGATTGATATTAATACGCGATTTACCATATAACGCCAACTTAAGCGGATAAAAATGGTTGGTTAAAATCGCGTAGCGGTAACCAACTGTTTTTATTCCGTTTAAAGTTCTTGTTAGCAGTTTTACATTACACCCAACCTTTGCAATCTACTGGCTTGGTCTTTTTGAGTATCAAGATAAGTCAGATTAAATTGCTTAATAATTGTAACTTTACTTTTCCGTTCGATAATTTTCATACCAGGATATAACTTTAACAACTTTCTAATTTTAGATTTTTTAAAACCTTGCTCAATACCTTGGTTAAACATGACAATTAAAAACATTATTGACCCTATTACTAATCCTTTAACAGTAAAGTCATTATCAAAATTAGGGATGGCAACAATACGAAAGAAAAAGGGATTCGAATTTCCATTTTTATCAAATGGAAGCTCATCTTTATATTTATCCATTTCCTCAGCATTCATCTGTGCAGGCTTATGTATTGCAGAAAGAATGAATACATCTTTGTTTGTCTTTTGCTTACCAAGTATATACGGTATATTCTTTTCAAAGATTGAAGGCGTACTTCTAGTTGCTCTAGCTGAGTTGAATGTGATTTTTAGAAACCACCTCAGTAATAAGTCATAGTCATAATGTAAAATCATTGATTCATTTAAAAAATTTAATGTATATACACCTGAATTTTGGAGCATGTTTTGTCCATGGGCATCTAGTTCCCCCAATATTTCATTGTTACATTTAGCACACGTATCCTTAATTTTCCCTTCGCCACCAATTATTTTACCTGCCCTTTCATTCCAGCCAGCATGTCCACCATTTTCGTTCAAGTATTTATATATGAATGAAGGAATGATATGTTCTCGGGTTAGTACTTCATCTTCTTTACAATATGCGCAATATGCCATAAATCCTCTGACTGCTAACGCCGTTTTAAGCGGCAAATTGCAGTTGGCTAAAATAAGTGAGGCACGAACAAAAAGCCAACTGTAATTTGTCCGACTTCAAAACCCTTGTTATATGGCTAACTCCAATCTATTCCCCCCTCCTTATTTCTTGGAAAGCCTTCGTCTATGTGCTCCATTATCACTTCGTTTTTTGAAGTGATTTGAGTGGCTTTTAGCCATTTACCGTCTATTTTTTTAAGACGGATTTTTTGGGTGAAATCATTATTTCGAGTAAAGGTAAAGACATTGTATTTTTTTGAATCGCCATTTCCAAAACTTATTTGGCTAAGGAGAGATGTAGTCTTTGTCTTAACAAGAGCTTGTTTAATGGTGTTCTCTTTTGCAAACATACTCTGTAACGTTTTGACTGTTTTATCATCAATATCTGATATTCTCATTTCGACATCTAAAACATTATATTTTTCACTTGAATTGTATACTCCAAGAGTTGCAATATTCCTCTGATTATCTAGATTAATAAATGTTAACTCAGGAAAACTGTCACCACCTGTTGTATGGTTGAGAATCTCTATATTTAGGTCTTCTATAATTCGACCTTTATCTAATAACTCATCACTTTTTCGTATTATTACTTCATTTTTATCTTCAATTTTTTTTGCTTTTAATCCTAACTCTAAAGATTGAGAAATTATCGTTTCACTTTGCAAGGTTAGATTTTTATTTACATCATTTTGCTGCACTGAAGACCAAATAACACCAATAGTACTTATTAAAGCTCCAAATAAAATTAGTCCATTAGGTCCAGCTAAAGAATTCAATATACTATTCACTCATACTCCATAAAAATTAATTTGACATGCAACTGTTAGAACTAGCCATATAACAGCTTAATAAGATGCAAAATGCATTGTTTAAACAATGCGTTTTGCATCTTATCACTCAATATTTAGGCTAACTATACTCTTCAAAGTGATAGTAATTAGTGAGTTACTGCAAACTTATGCATTACTCTTGTAGAAAGTAGACTTCGGTTTGTAGAAACAATGCATCACGTTTTATAGGGCGAAAAACTAGAACATGAGACACGCGCTATAAAAACAAACCGATATTGTATGTACGACAAGCATCGACTTAAGCTAGAGAGATTTAATAACTCATCGCCATATTGCCAACATTTACACTTAAATCTGTGCCTTTTCCGCTGACAGCCTTGTCTATGGCCACAGGCTTATCGGACTTGATGGTGAGTTTTACCTCCGACTGGCTTTTCACGGTTTGATTGCCCAATGGCTGATATTGAAACGGGTTTGAGCTGCGCATGCCGCCTGTTTGATATTGCTGTCCTTGTTGCCGCGTATCAGCTCTGTTTTGACGTCGATTAACAGTATCGGTCGTGGTGATGCCTAACTTGACGTTCTTGTCCTTTAAGCTGCTAAGTTTTCCATTGAGTTTGCCCACCTCATCGCCTGCCTCTTCAAGTGAGGTTTTCCAGCCATCAGGAATGAGCGCGTCGGGCAACATATTAATCATGGACTTGATGCCATCCCACACCCAGCCAATCGCCTTGCCCACCGCTTGCAATATCACATCAAAGCCGATGAATTTATCAATCAAGTAACCGATACCAACAACAGCCGCCGCGATACCTGCAGCCATCAATCCGATAGGGTTGAGCATGATGGCGGCATTGATGGCAATCAGCGCTATTTTGAAAAGAAGAAACGCGGCAACAATTCCTTTGATGTTTTCTGCCACAAATATAATGGCCTTACCCATGAATTTAAGCGCCTCGAATGTCCGACTCACAATACTTCTGAGCTTCTCAATCGCAGCTTCTCTCCACTTCATATTTTTCATGTTGGTTGCAAGCGTCTCAAACCAAACGGACAACTCTGCCATCACTGGTGTCAACGCGCTGATTTTCAGTGAGTCCACAATCGCGCTCAGTTTTTTAAGTCCTGCAGCAAACGATTTTGAGGCTTTTATTGACGTCTCATCAATTGGCCCCCCTGTATCATTGAGCCGCTGTTTGGCTTGCCTTAAATCGTCCAGACCGCCTTTAAGAACAGGCAGCAGCTTCTCACTGTCGCCGCCAAAGAACTCATCCGCCATGAAGTTCTGCTTGGAGACGTCCGCCTCTTTTGCAATTTCTCGGATAATAACCTGGTAGGCTTGCGCCGCATCTTTGGCATTGAGTAGATCGTTATAGGCTTTTTTATTGCCGGTGTCTTGGAAGTAATCATTCATGGCCCCTGAGCCTAATGATTTCATCTCGCCCCAGCGAAGGCTCATCTCTTTGAGCGCTGCGTCCATGTCCTCAGCTTCTGCGCCTGCACCGCTCGCTTGCATCCGTAATGCCTGGAGCTCGCCCACGGGCATTTGAATATCGCCCGCCGCTTTTGATAACTCATTCACCCGGGCGGCCGTGCTGGACATGACCACCCCAAACCCTGCCAGCGTACCAAGTACACCTGCAGCGCCCATTGCCGTATTTTTTGCCGTTTGCAAAGTTGGCATCTTAATGAGCTTGTTCATCTTGGTGATGGGCGTCATTGCTTTTTTAAGTCGTTTGTAACTTTTACTCGTCGCATCGATGCTTTTGGTGCTGGCTATCTGACTCCTGGAAAGCCTATCAACCTCACCATCGAGCTTTTTAACATCAACGCCTGATTTTTTCATGCGCTTGCTGGTTTCACTTAAGCTGGCCTCAAACTGGTTATTCTTATCCGTAAGCTTGGCCATCTTCTCTTCTTGTTTGGCCAATTTATTGGTCAATGCGGCGCTGGGCTCTTCAGTGGCCGCCATTTGGTTTTTGAGCTTGAGCAGCTTCTCTGCTGCTTCTTCGCCCTCCAGCGCGTTTTTATTCAGCTCTTGTTGAATGTGTTGATAAGAGGCAATAAGCGCCAGTGCGCTCGAATCATCGGCTTGCGCGAGCTGTATTTTCTTTATCTTTTTTGCGTAGTAATCAGAGTCACTGCTCATGCCTTTGAGCGGCGCGCTGACTTTGTCTTTCAGACTCATGACAACAGAGAGATTCATTTTCATAAGATGGCCTTTTTAAATAAAAAAAAGAGCGCTAAGTGCGCTCTGGTTGGTGGCGAATTCGCGCCTCTTCTCGAAACGAAATCAAATCATCCAGGCTGAGTTTGTCGATTTCGCTCGGCGGCCAGTGGAACACCAACGCCAAATCGGCATACAGCCCTTCAACGCGATCACCTAGCGCTTCGTATCGACGAAAAAAGAGGCGATTTCTGTCATCAAAGGCGCAAGGTTGGCGACGTCCATATTGAGTAAATCCCGCTCGTTCAAAACAGAGATACGAGGCAGCAGGGTGCACGCGGCCTCAAACTGCATTTCGCACACGCCAAGAAGACTCAAACCGCGCAAATCACCCGAGCAGGGTTTGCGCAGCTCTATTTCGGTGATGTCCTTACCGTCTTTCTCAATCGGGACAGGCAAAGTAACGGTGCTTATTTTACTGCTCATGACCTAACTCCTCTTTTAGCTCTTTCACTTTGGTTTTACAGCCGCCTTTGCTGGGACTTAAAACCATCACCTTTTCAAACAGCGCCAGCGCCTCTTCAGGCTTGCCACTTTCTCTGAGTAAATCACCAGCAAGACGAAACATTTTTACTTTCAGTGGTGCAGGGATGGCCGCAGCGCCGCCAATCACATCTTTCACCGCATCCAATAAGTAGCCCGCATTAAGCGATTCCTTCTCTTTGTGAGCATCAAACGTGTATTTAAAAACAATATCGCAATAGGCTGTGTATCCATCTGACTTCCAGTCATCTGGCGTATCAAGCCCATTAAGGACGGCGGCCTTAAACTCATCGTGAATGAGTGGCAACAGGCCAACATCAATTTTCCACAAGTAGAACCACCACACCACATCAAGCCGCTCGAGGTTGTCTTTGTGTGTCACAAGCAACCTTTCAACCAACGGGGCGTATTTTTTGATGAGCTCTTTTTTAAACGGTATTTTATCTTGCGCGCCAGGCAGAGTGCGGGCGTATTCCAAGTCCTTTTTTAAAATTCCCCCAATTTCATCCCACGGCCTATCTTCTAGCCCTGGGCGATGGGGCCGCTGCGCTTCATCTGAGTGAGCGGCTGTTGTGGCCACATCTGGTTGTTGCTCGCTCTGCGCGGCAATGGCCACTTTTGCGGCCGTTCTCGCTTGTCGTTTTTTTAATAAAGTCAGCATGCCAACCTCTTATTGGTTATTAATGACTGGTTATTGTGGGATCAACTCGGTGCCAAGAAACAGAACCTCGAGCTGCCCATCCTTAACACTTAACTCAAGCGGCTCGCTGACCCAGGCACCCATCAAGGTGTAACTTTTGCCACTGTTGGTGTTGAGCGTGACGTTCTCGCCTGTAAATTTACCAATGGCGGTTTCATCGGTGGTGCTCGCATGCACAATAGTGACCTTGATGCTTGGCGCGCCATCAAATACTTCACTGTAACCAAGCACCCCTTCATCGCCCATAACGGGCTCTCGTTTTACACCGCCAAAATTGACGGTGGCACCCTCTTTGGTGGGCAGGCGACCGAGCGAGCCTGCATCTAAAAAACCACGACTGGTGACAGCTGTACTCATAATGACTCTCCAAAAATCTCAAATAATTGAGCTATTTTCTAAATTGAATTTTACCTGCAGTGATGATCAAGCCATTGACGAACTGCGGGCTGTCTTGGTAGTTAATGCGGGTTTTGTTGCTTTCATCCAATTCGACGATGAGCGACTTTTTATACCCCTCAAAATCTTGAACAATGCCCTGATATTCCAGCGCTTTGTAGAGCGTTAACAGCTCACCCTTAATGATGCTTGGCGTGACAATCGCTTGCCCGGGTGCAAAGCGCGTACTATCTCTGGCCAGCTTATGGCGAGAAAACTTGCTTTGAATGAGTGAGCGCTGCTTCTCGCGAAAGTACATGGCGGTGGCGGGCGTCATTACATCTAGGTAGCTGTCATCAACAACCCCTGCTGTGTTTTCAGTGTACGCGGTGACAGGGCGCTCAATTTGCACCTCACCTGTTGCGGTCACGGTGTAGGTGCCCATGCCCTCATGCAATAACAGATTGCGCTCAGCCCAATCAAACTCACTGGCCGCCGCTGAATACACGCCGCTCATGGTTAAGGTTTGCAGTGGACGACAGGGATCGTTTGCAAGCGATGGCGCAATTTGTCCAGCCCAAGCGCCGAGCGCTTCGGCATCACTCAGCGGCGCATTGGCCGAATTCACCAATTGATGGATAGACATAAAACTTATCAATGGGCAGTTAGATTTTGAGCCAAAGGTAACCAGCTCGGCATGCGTACCTTTTTTTGGCAAATAGGCTATACCGGGGATCATTTCCAGCGCTTTATAACGAGCGTCTAAAAACTCGCCCAGCTCTCGAATAGTAGTTTCATCATTAAGCGAGCAAAGTATGTGGTGATACTGCTTATCACCCAGGGCTGCCAATGCGCTCATTGTGTCCGCACCAATCACGCTCACCGCGTAAATCGGCATGGTTTCATTTTGTTTGGTAAAGAATTTAAGCATGCCGGTAATGTCCGACTCGCCAAATTGCTCGCGCGCTGAATCTTCATTCATGCACAATACAACGGTATTGGGCGCAACGGGGGCGTCTGCCACGGCATTACCAATCACTAAGACCACTTGCTGAGCTTCTGCGCTATTAGCCAAGCTGTTGTCGATTTCGATATACACGCCAGGGACGCGGGCGGATTTTGGCACTTCTGCAAAACTGATGCTCATAATTGAGCCTCCTTTTTAGCGTCCATCAAGGCAACTGAGCCATCTTTGATGCGGCGCAGCCAGTACGTGTTTCGCGGTTTATTCTCCCCTGAGCCTTTTAGTGGCTCACGGGTCATTGGATCGCGCACCAATAACTCTTTTTTGGGTTTGATTTTTATCTCGCGCATTTAACTCTCCACATTCTTTAATAAGTCTGTATTCACCATGGCAAGCAGCTCACGCTCAAGCGTTGGTGTCCAACCAATGAAGGTTCGTTTGGGCATTTGGTAATTGCTTTTCACTTTGACGCCGCCCTCCCAGCGGTTGGTTTTCGAATTATAAAAACCCTTCATTCGAGTGGTGAACGTCATACCTCGACCTTCATTGTGCGCGCGTCCTATGCCGCCAAGAACGCCCATTACACCCACCTCAAATGACTCATCGGTCACCGATGTCTTTAACGAGCGACTTAGCCCCATCAGCATGTTTTTATTATTTTGAGTCAGCTTTTCTTTTTCTGTTTGTCCAGACCGAGAAAAGACCTCTATTTTTCTGCGTGTTCGCCCCTGGTACGGATTGCCGTCAATGTCGCGCTGCTTGCGAATTTGCTCTCGAAAGTATTGGCGCGTCCGGTTGGCCAAACGCCGGTTTAAATCAAACTTTTCCGGCGCGGTCATTATCAAGCTGTCGATGAGCGAGGTTAACTGTTCAGGGTTGCTCAGCTGCATGAAGGAAAGTCCGTCTCATGGGCGTGAATGAATTCAATCGGTGGCAGCTCGCTTTCAATGGCGGCTTTCTCAAACCCGCTCACGCAATCAAACAGAGTGCCATCTTGCCTCCAGCTTCCTGATGCACTTTCTTGGAGTAAGTAATTCTCTTGGATATCCACTTTTAACTTGATGTCGCACAACCCCTTATCAAGCAGTTGAACAGCAAACGAGGGCGGTGGCAGTCCTTTTTCTGAGCGGTCAACATCAAACTCGTTGAGCCAACAGACCAGGTGCATCATCAGAACATGCGGTTTTACCTCCACCGCACTTAGGTTGATATTGACCGTATAAGCCACATCAAACCCATCGACAACTAAGCCCTGCGCGCAGGCCAGATCGCCATCTTCAGCCCATACCTCAAGATTTGCAGTATCGGTAATGTGGCGGGCAAAAAGCTCGGTTAAGCTCTGCAGTGCTTTCATCTAAATAACCTCAATCGTGTAGGTCTCAGCGTTGTTGATGAGCGTATCAATCGCTCTGCGATACGACACTAAGCAGTGGTTTGCTTTTTGGCTCATGGCTTCCTGGCGCTCCGCCGCCTCTTTGGTGGTGTCACTGCTGATTTGATTGCCAATAACAAGGTGCGCCGCTTGAGAAAATACCGCTTGTTTGTACAAGGTGTCGCCGCTAATCTCATCCCCATAACGCGCTTGAGAGAGCGCGGCAAGAGAGCCAAACGAGGTGACGATACTGAATAACTCTTGATTGACAGTTATCCTGGCAATGGTCGTTTGATGCAGCAGACTCGCTTCACTTTCATTACTCAAAAAATGAAACAGTTCTTGAAATTCTGCAATAGTCAGCTCTGGGTACAATGCGGTTGCCTCAAGCACTGCGCCATACACCTCATCTTTGTTGCCGACAAATTCCATGATAAAAACCTTAAGGGAATGCAGGCTAAACGCAGGCAGCAATACGTAAAGACAGTGTCTCTTTTATGGCTAACTGCGAGCGCCTGCATGGGGTGTGTTTATGTTCGTGAGGTTATACCCACGCGCCGTTTATCCACAATTTCACGTTATCAAACTCAATGGCAGCGGCTTTGCCTAAGTCTTCAATCACATAAGCCATGTTCATGGATTCGAAGTTTTCAAGCTGATCTAATGCGTCGTTTTTCTTACCCACTGAGCGGCGAATGGAGCCCTCTTGGATGTAAATCGACAGGTTTTTAAAACTGGTCACAAGAATGCCCGTTGGCGGGAATGACGCCACAGAGAACGCGGGCAAACCGCCATAAGTGCCAATCACCTGCTTATCTTCAATGCGTGATTTCTCACTTGGCGTATTGCCTTGAGCGGCGTAGAACTTAGCCTTGTCGTAAGAGAGTAAATCGCTGCCAATAATGGCGACTAAATCAGAGGCGTTAGCGCAAACATCGCTGAGCATCCCTTTGACGTTCATCACCGCTAAATCAAGGTTGATGAAATCGCCAAGACCGGCGCCAGTGCCGCCCTCTGGGATAGCTTCACCTTCGCCAAGTCGAATTTCCCCCGTAACGCCGCCCTCAACAAGCATCGCATCCTTGTGGTTATCACGCAGGTTTTGCAACCAGCCTTTGTTGACGTCTTCGCCGTTTGGGTTGGCTTTTGGGTCCGTATCATCAGCGCAAGACGCGCCATAAAACCCGATGGTGATTTTGTTTACATCAATCTGCTGCCTGGTTTGGGCGGCAATGATTTTATCAAAGATTTTCAGATGCGCGTACGCATCCAGCTGATCGTAACGAATGCAGGAATCAAAGTTGGTTTGCACGCACGCATAGCTCATGGCGTCCATATCATAGACGCGTTTGGGTTTGCGCTCAGTGCCGCTTTTGGTGTTGGTTCGACTGGCTATCATGCCCGTTACGCCAAGACCTAATGCGTCGCCAATTTGATTAACCACCATCACGATGTTGATTTTCTTCAGCAGCCAGTTACTTTCGCGCATTTTAGCCACGATTTTTTGAGACGCTGCCGGGTTTACGTTGAATTTTTCAGTGGCGTCGCTGACACCGTGTTGCTTTGCAATGGCCGCCGTGTAGGCCGCCACTCTTCTTTTGGTTACTTCTTTCATAATAAAAGCTCGATTGAGTTAATGGAGTTAACGGTGAATATTTTGACCCGTTACAGGTAATCGGCGAGCTCGCCATCAACGCCCGCTAATGCTCGGTCTGTTTCATCGGTGATGCTGCCAAGCTTTGTGACTACGTCATCAAACTTAGTGCTCAGCGCGTCCACCTTGCCAGACAGCTCAGCCGCATCCGTTGACGCGGCATTATCTGCTTGGGTAGCCACAGTGGTTGCGGGCGCTGCGCTCATCCCTTCGATGGCAGCGGTGAGCTTTACAAGACCTGCGCCTAATACGCTAAGCTGCTCAGATTGCTCCGCGAGCATCGTTTTGGTTTCTTTATCCATGGTGTCTTCTTCCTGTTTGGGTGAGGTTGATTGGGTGGAGGGGGCAGCGTTTGCGCTGAGCATCTGTTTAATGCGCGCTAAAATGCCATGAGAGCCCTGCGCATCGTCCTTAGTTTCTAAAAAATCAAGACCCACTGTCGCGCCTGTACTAAATAGCGTTCGACCTTTGTCTTGTGAGTCTGCAGATAAATGTATTTGCGTGGTGCCGAGCGAGGCGGGCTCATCGGTCAGAGCGAGCCCTGATAAATAGCTTTTCCCCGTATCTGCAAAGTTTGGGGTAATTTCGCATGAGGTGTGCAGCATTTGCCCACGCTCAATGGTATCCAGCAGTAGTGAGTTAGGTTTTAATACCGCCCACAACTCATTGTCTCGTTTTTCAACCGACAGCACCGAGCCAAACTTTTGCCCCCACGACCAGTGCTCTTCATTGATGCGTGCGGTGTAGGTTGATGGGGAGTAAGTTTGGGCAATGTCATCAATGACACTCTGCTCGATATGACGACCATCAATGGTAGGGCCTGCGGTCAAAACACAAATGGCCTCGGATTGAAACATGCA
>JAESQY010000190.1 GCA_016764915.1 Aliivibrio sp.
AATCCAAATAATCAGCAATGAATAGAGATGACTCCAATTCACAAATTTGGCATAAACCAAATAGTTGAGCATCGACCGAACAGGTGTTATCTGTCTACTTTAGCAAGGAGGTTCTCGATGGCAAAAACACAGATTGAATGGACTGATGCTACTTGGAATCCCGTAGCAGGGTGCTCAATCCAATCTGCTGGCTGCACCAATTGCTATGCTATGCAAATGGCAAAACGCCTAGAGGCTATGGGAGTGGCAAAGTATGAAGGCTTAACAAGACGTACAGGCAATCGCACCGTTTGGAATGGTGTGATCAAAGAAGATCACACATCCCTAAAAATTCCTCTAGCTTGGAAAAAGCCAAAAAAAATCTTCGTGAACTCGATGAGTGATTTATTTCACGAGGATGTAAGCTTGAGCTTTATTCTGAAAATTTGGCAAGTAATGCGTGATACACCACGTCACAACTACCAAATTCTAACGAAACGACCTGATCGCTTGGCTCAGTTTATCCAGGAACATGTGGAAGATATTTTGCCTAATGTTTGGCTTGGGACGAGTATCGAAAATAGAGATGTTGTTGGGAGAATTGATCACCTACGAAAAGCTCCCGCGGCAATCAGATTCATCTCTTTCGAGCCATTGATTGGCTCAGTTGGACAAGTTGATTTGTCTGAAATTCATTGGTCGATTGTTGGCGGTGAAAGCGGCAAAGCCGCAAGACCTATTCGTGAAGAATGGATAGATGAAATTCATCACCAATGTATGATGCAAGATGTGGCATTTTTCTTCAAACAGTGGGGCACTTGGGGAAAGGACAATAAAAAACGCTCAAAAAAAGCTAACGGTAGAGAGTACCGGGGCCAAACATGGGACGAGATGCCCGTCAGTCTGTCACTTTAAATAGTTCAAATGCTAGTTATTGCGTCTATTATAACATTAAGGCAGACAACATTGGATGGCCATTCTTGTAATGAGCACCGAGAAATTCATAAACTATTTTGCGAAAATTATGCGCCAGCTCATGCAAAGATTTGTATTCTGTAGTTTCCATCCCTGGTTCACCTTTTATGTCTAGTTGCATACGAATTTTTTCGTCATCTAAAGCGGTCAAAAATTCTGCATAGATATTCAAAACAGACATGCCTTGTTTACCCGAGATGGATTGAAATCTTTTAATGGGCGGTTGCTCAAATAATTCTAATAATGTGTTGAGTTTGCCTTCTCGATTTTTCTTGTATGTTTCCCCAACAGCCAGCAACCCTGCTAGATAAAGCATCATCCGAGAAAATCTGAGTTTGATAAGTCGTATTGCTCGTGCTTTATCACCATCTTTAACCTTAAACTCAAAATCGACACATATAGTACGCCAATACCGAATTATGTCATTTAGCAAGAACATACAAATCTGGTCATCTCGTATACTTTTATCAATGTAACTATTGATGAGCTCCTCACGTACATTTTTGAATTTCTCTTCATTGAAAAGCCATTCACCTTCTAATAGAAGTAACATCCGGCGTGTTATATGTTCATTTTTGTCGTCAAGACCACCAATAGTATCTATAGTGTTGTTAACAGTGTGAATTTCTTCAAAAACTCCACCATCAGCTGGCATCTTAAACCCACGTTCTTTCAACTTGTCGGTAAATTGGTTCTTAAAAGATACGATTTGTTCTGTATCATCTCCAATGGCTAAGAAAAAAAGATCAATATCTGATCCACTCGTAACTTCTCGACGGGCATAACTGCCATTTACTCCGATGATAAACTCTGTGTTATTTCCAAATAAATCAGCTGATATTCCGCGCATTATCTCTATGTCATCATTAGACTTTCTTTCGCAGTCCTCAAAAATCTTAAGAGTTTTATTTGATAGATTCATATGGGCTCCCGTATCGCTCCAATAAGCTACCGATAGCTATACTCGAAGAGTATTTTTTTTGTTGGTAACGCTTTTCTAAATCAGCGGTAGTATTCAAATTAACATCCGCATTGATCATAAAGTCTCGCTTTAGTGCACGAACTTCATAATTAAAAAAATCCTCAGCCACACGATGTAATACTCGACGATTGGATCTTTGCGCCCATGAAAACATGTGAAACATAGTGGGGACTATATTTCGGAGCTGGCCTTCGGTACCCAAAAAAACGCTTGGTCTAAAACGATCAATTTTAGACAACATATAAGCTTGCGCTAGACCATCGTAGATTAAACCGCTATTATGATGAATAAAAATATTATAGACATCATGCTTGAGTTCCCAAAACTTATCAAGTACCTGCGTAGGCAGTGTGGTTGAATTTGCTATTTGTTCTATAATCTCTAGCGCAGGCGCAGACGCAGAACTACGTGCAAAAAAAGATCGGCATCGAGTTATTCCCTCGATTGTATCTATATTGATTGGGCCAGAAAACAAAAATGAATGCGGTCCGAAATGATTACCCTCAATCATTGCATTAACCTCATCCAGATCAATACCATAGCTAGAAAAAATCTTCCTTATCTCATCCTTGTATAAGGATTTTCCTGAAAGGATACTGTTGCCAACCATGTGATGAGAAATACCAAATTTTTCTTTAAACACTGGTTCCAAAGTATGAGATAATGGTCCGTGCCCAATATCATGGAGCAAACCGGAAGCCACGAGAATTCGAGTTTCTACTTCAGACAGTTCTCTAATTTTGGCGTATCGCAATGCAAGCTGTGCCACACCTACACTGTGATCGTACCTATTGTGGCGCCTTCTATGACTTTCTCTACCATTGCCATATCTCACATAATCAATAGCGCCAAGAAACCCTATTTTTTTTAAGCGCTGCATTGGCCTTGAGTTGATAATTTCCACAAAAAATGGATCAGCAAAAGACAGGGAATCCATCGCACGAAAAACAGTTTGATAGGGATCAAGTTCAGGAAATAATGGCAGCACTTCCCATTCTCTGTTTTCTTTCATATCAAATATTGTCTTTGCCATTTTCCCGCTTTAATTCACCAATTTTCTCTTGTAGTCGAATTCCAAACACCTTGATCCTAATCATATTACCACACCTTGGAGCTGATGAACATCACTATGAACGCACACCAAATGGGCCAAAAAACTTCATTTGCCTATTCAACACTATGCGATCAGTCCAGTTTACAACATTAGAACGTGGTTTTTCTTTTCCATAGGTGTCCTCTATATAGATTTCCCCTTCCTTACGGAGGTCAATCAATGCTTTCTCGAATATATCCCGCGTCACAGGTGTGTCATTGCAATGAAGACCAAATATCTGCTCCAATGACGGCGCAAGGTCCGCATCCAAAGCGTTGTAAATACGACGTGGTATTTGCTCCATTAAAGTGCTTATGGATTGATTCCGAGCATGATCGTCGAAAGCGTAGCCCATAGTAAGTTGTTCTGGATCTATTCCAGGGGCAAATCCCAAAGCGTCTAGCCCCGCGCGCCCGTGATGCAATGAGATAGCATTTTCTTCCCAGTGAATCTTGCCAATCTCATTGCGAGCTTCCCGATGGCGAGACAAATGAATAAACCAATAGCTACGATGCGCTTCTGGTGATTTTATGAAGAAGGACGAATAAAACTCTGCATTAGTTTTTTTCTGAATATGTCTATAAAGCTCGTTTTGAATAAGCGTGCGCCAAGCAGCCCCGGTGTCTTTAATTGACAAAAGCTCTCGGACAAAGCCAGGATCCGCATCAATAAGTTTGTAGCTTTCGCGATTTACATGAGTAGGTGACATATAATCAATCAAAGCATCAACACTGAACGTAAGAAAAATCTCAGCCTTCGCAAGACGGGACAAAATTTGCCTCACGCTACCAAACGCGACATTACTCCAGCCATACTGATCTAAGAAAAATAACGATCTTCCCTTCTGAGATCGTTTTTCAGCTATTTTGATTGCATCATTAACAAGGGCATTAAAATCTCCCGTCCAAATTTGAATCGTATTATCAAGTTCGCCAGCAAAAA
>JAESQY010000191.1 GCA_016764915.1 Aliivibrio sp.
CTGGACCGGAGAGGGATACCCCTTGGGTGGCGCATCCAGGGAACTTCTCTTATGGGGGGGCTGTATCGGAAGATTATAGCTGGGCAAATGGCAAGGCTAAATGGTCAAGTCAGGCCAGCAATGTGAATCAGAATGTAAAGGCCATTCTTTTAGACACGAATGTCATTGACCTCAAATCGGAAATTAATGGAGTAGAATATAGAATTTATGTCACAACCCCAGAAGGGTATGAGGACAGAAAGCACTATTCCGCAATGTATTTACTCGATGGAGGTGTGTATTTCCCTTATATGTCGACACTTCAGAAAAGGTTGGCGTATGATATCTCTCCGACGCTCTTTATATCGATCGGTTATGCCGGTGAAAGTCAGCGTATGCAGGATTATCCCAGTGTAGCAGACAGTTATTGGAAAGTTGAGGCTCCGCGTGGTGCTGCAACATTCTTACGTGTGCTAGCTGAAGAAATCATTCCTTTGTTGAGAGCCGTTATAACATTGATGGTGCTCGTCGAGGACTGGGAGGGCATTCGATGGGTGGATTTTTCAGTGCTTACACCCTGTTTCATAAACCTAAGTTGTTCTCGCGGTACTGGATATCGAGTCCATCAACTATCTGGGACAACGAGGTTCTGTTTCGTTTTGAAGAAAGGGCCGCCAAAAACCTTCGTGATTTGAACGCCTTGGTCTATCTGGATATCGGCTCCCTTGAAGAGCAGTCGAGCATTGATTTAGTCACAAAATTGGAGGATAGATTGCGCGCTAGAAAATATACGCATCTTGATTTGAAACGGCGGATCGAGACTGGTCTCGCACATATTCATGTGCCAGCAGCAGGGTTGCCACGCGCTCTTCTTTACCTCTTTGGACGGCCGGAAGTTACGCTCTCACTCGATCAACAGGAGCGTATTGTAGGGCGCTATCGTCTGCCAAGTGGACATGGTTTTGAGATCGTTTCCGAAAATGGCTCATTGAGAATAATCGGGTGCGCGTGTGAGGAACTTGGTTTTGGGAAGGTAACGATGATCGCTGAAACGCCAAATAAACTTTATTTACGATATATTGGTGTATCTATTGAGGTAGTTGATCCAACTGAAGATATCCCTACTCAGATTCGGGTTGATCGCAATTTCGAAGGGCGAGCAAAGGATACGCTGATCGCTACGCGAATTTTCTAATTTTTACAGCTTTGTGCTGAAGTATCAGTTCAGTCGGCCGTCCTTGAATGTGGGGAGCAAGTGCTTGCCAATGGGTGCGATTATTATGTTTTGTCTACTGGAGATCTTGTGTTGCCTAGTGTGTTGGAGCAGTTGAAGCGGGCTGCTGTGAAGGGTGGCAGTCAGATTAGGGGAAGCAGGTCATAAATACCTTACAAATATGTGGTGTATTCTGGTTTATAATAGAAATCATTTCCCAAACTGATCTCAATATTATCAAATTACCCTAGCAATAAGCTTAGTTGTATCATCTTTCTATGTAAAAAGACCGCACCCTCTCTAAGAAAGTATTTAAAAGGTCAGGAGAGTTGTATATCGCATGGCCTGACTCGTAATCAAACATCGTAACATTTTTGAAAAGTGAATCTGGAATATTCATGTTCTTTAATGACCAGTTTGCAGGAAATGACGTAGATTGTAGATCATATATGCCATTGTGTTGCTGTATACGTAAACTAGGATTAGCAATCATTGCTTCTGCTATATCATCGAGAAAATTAGGTAACACGCTTACTTTATATGCACCGAGTGAATAAATTCCCCTTCTATCAACCTCCCAAGAACGTGTGAAAGGAGCCTGTTCTGCAACACCGAGGCCGGGGGCAAATGGTCGATAAGGAGGCGCTCCAGATATCCCTAAATCATCTTGATAATATAAATCGACATATTTCAAATCCAAGAAAGAAGGAGGTATACGAGAAGGTTTCTTTTTCAAATCACTTATCAGCCGCGCATCACGAGCATCACTTGATCTTAGCACTTTTTTCTCATCCCGGAGAAACTCAACAGAAAACTGACGGCCAGATATACGCAGATTATATCTCTCCCACACTTCCTGCTTAATACCGGTTAAAGCATATAATTTATCTAATACAGGCATACGCTCTTCACTCGGTAACTCTCGCCACCGCATTAATGCCGACAAATAATCCCCCATAGCGAAATTGGCCGCTTCTTCTAGTGCCTCTTTAGCCGTATTCCGCGGATTAGATTGTCGCTTATGATACCAAGCAATCACAGCATAATTTGGCAACATCAGATAATATGAAGCCATATTTCCAGACGATTCCCAAAAAGCGTTACCATCTATTGCAGCTGCCACAGGAATAAGGCCCGATATTGTAAGACTTGAACTTTGTAGATAATGCATCACGCTTGCCAGACGAACACTCCCATAACTTCGACCTATGAGATAAATGGGCGCATGAGACCTATTGTTCTCATTAAGATAAGCTTTAATAAACTCTGCCACTGTAATAGCATCATTGCTTACACTGTAAAAATCGCCATAGTCACGCCCCAATGCCGGAACTGACCAACCAGTTCCAATTGGATCTACCATAACTAGGTCCGTGCGGTCCAAGATACTGTTGGCATTATCTTTTAATTGATTAGCTGTATTATCAGTTCGAATTTTCGGGCCAAGTGATCCAAAGTGAAAACTTGTGGACGGCCCACTTGGTCCGCCACCCCAAGCAAATGTTATAGGCCGATTAGTCGTTACAATTTCATTTTTAGTATAGGCGGTGTATACAAATATACCATACTCTTTACCGTATGAATCGGGTATGATAATAGCTCCAACAGTTACATCGTAGGAAAGAAGTTGACCAGAGACCTCTAGCTCACGCTGAAACTTTCTTGTGCCGCCTTTGACTAAAGATCGGGCAAATTCATACCTCTTGTAATCATCTTCTTTGTCAGTAATTCTTTCACTTTTGAGTTTATTTTTTGTACATTCAACCGATGCTACACCGCTACTTGTACTAGCTAAAACTGATAAAAAGCTCCCCGCTATGCTGCCGGAATATAAAAACTTCCTCCTAGAAATTGCCATGACTAATCCCTTTCTTATGATAACGGCATACTATTTAAATTGGGTGCTAATTCTTACAAACTGTGCAAATGCATCAACGGATAGCTGGCGAGCAATTGTGTCAGTGTAAAACATATGCCCGGCAGGGAGACAAACATTCGAAACTCTGTCTTTCAAATCCTTCGCAGTACGAGACACCGCCTCATCTAATAATGCGCAAGATCCATCATACATACCTTTCATACTTAAAACTCTTAAGGAGTTATTAAGCCTCATCGCCGTGACCAAAGGAGGCTCCACATTAGATGGAATGTGCATGCCAGTAAGATCAAAGCGAGCTGCCATCCAGTCTTCGGGTAAAGTAGTTTTGGGGTCTTTCTTAAGTTCTTCAGGATGAAAAGCCCCCCCAAATGGCCCTTGATATAAAAGGTCGCTTTCAAAGCCCAGTGTATGTCGAATATATTCATTGAAAACACGGGAAGTCCCATGCATAAGGTCAGCTTGAATTGAAAGGCTTGAGTCTATATTAGGTAGCCAGATCTTACCTTTAGCTCTGGACGGTGCTGTCATTCTTCCATCATAACGACCAAGTTCCAGCCCTCTAGATTCCAACAAGCGGTCTGCAAACATTGCTGCGGTAATTTTTAAGCTGTCATCAATATTATTAAGGGGAAACCCAGTATAGTATGCTAATTTTTCTTTAATAGCATTGCGCATATTTTTCGAAATGGTACTAGCAGACTCAAAGGCCGGAGCATATTCAGAGCGTATCCACGCCTCAGCTTCAGCCAACACGTCCTTAAGGCTATTCTTCTGCAATTCAACCGACAACGCACCATGGTAGTAAGCAATGGCAGTAAACTCTGTAAGTTTTAAACCTTCTATGAGACCTTTGGGCACTTTTTGGCCACCATTGTATCCACCCGATATTAATAGAACCCCATTAACATGAGTACGTCTTTGTTCTAACTTCTCAGCCACGTACTCTGCACGGATTGTGCCATAACTTTCGCCTCCAATAAAAAGGGGCGAATTCCAGCGATTATAACGGCTCAAAAATACCCTAATTGCTTCAGAAATAACCTCAGCATCACCATTTACATTCAAAACCTTATCAAGAAACTCCGCAGACGTAGCGCGACTAAAACCTGTTCCTATTGGGTCCAGAAACACTAAATCACTGTGTGCAAGCCATGTCTCATGGTTATCCACCACAGGGGCTTCTGTGTTCTCATCATATTCAGGATAGGTAGAGGGTAAATTCGGGCGCTTAGGCCCAAGCCCTAGAAAATGCAACTGCGAAGAATTTGAGCCAGGGCCACCATTCCATAGAAATGTAATAGGCCTCGGAACATTATTCTTTGTGCTTTCTTTGATATACGCAACATAAAATATTGTGCCTTCTCTGTGTCCTGTATCATTTTCCAGAATAGGGAGTGTTCCTGCATGAGCACGATACTTTATTCTACCAATTTCAGGTATCCGAATATTATGACGAGAACTAATGACTTTATCAGCATGAGGGGTCACGGTGTCTGCCGTACTCGTCCCTGTCATATAAAGAGATGTGAATATAATACAAACTATCTTAACAAGTAACTTCATGAACTTATTCTCCTCCGTCTAATTCGGAAAACACTGGCCGGCTATTAATCTCAGGCCGTCCTTTATGGAAGTCATCAGGAACTACCTCAGAAAGAATCCATTTTTTTACAGCTTCCGTATCCCCCAAGTTTCCAGTAAATCGGTAGTATGGTCGCCAAACTGCATTTTCTCCTCTTTCTCGCCCAACACGTAGCAATCGACCCATATTCACATAGGAAAGCCCACTAGAAAGGTAATGCTTACCCGGCCACCCAGCTGACCTACGATCTATATGACTCTCTCCACCAATCTGAACAACACCAGGAATTCGCATAAGCTCATCCAACAATGAAAGACAAGCACTAGCACAACCATAGTCGGTGAGAACATATACTCTTCCGTTCACAGGGCTCATTGGGGTTTCATCCGGCAAAGGTGGTAAGCTATCGATAGGCTTACGTAAGCGGATCAAACGGGCACCACTTTCCAAAATTTCCACCCGCGGCCTTTCCATAATATCGGCCATAGGGGGATCTATTGGCATCTTAATACTGCCCGTCTCAGGGGGGGATTCCAAACCTGACCCCTTGGTATCTTTAGGGGCGAGAAGAACATTCTCGATTTCAAGTCGTGCGCGGGCATAATAATCGACATAATCATCACCGTAAAAAGAACGTAAAAACGCCATAAACCAGTTGTACATTCCTCCAGAATTTCCGCGCACATCAATGACAACAAATTCTTTATCACGCAGCCCCGGTGCAGCATCTATGGTCTTATGCCAAGCCTCTGCCTGCTCCTCATTAGCAACAAACATTTGCCCCATTCGTACCCACGATCCATTGTCACCAAAACTGGAGACTCCTGTATAAGGATCGGAATAATGAGGATACTGAGCTTCAAGCTCATCTATCTCAGTGGGAAACTTCCCCTTTTTTGTAACCACTACATCACGCCATTGTAGTTCAACAACACTGCCGCCAATTCTACAGACACTTGGGCGATCATAAAAAGGGCTACTCCTATCAATAAAAACCTCTGGTCCAACATGCGCTCTTGTTGTATCTAGCCCACGCGGACCACCCCAAAACTGGGCTAATTTATCAACCCACTCATCAATGTTTTGATTGTCGCAGGATATGATTTCCGAGCCCTCAGAGATGTCTGTTTGAGAAGACCCAACTACGATGTAGCGTCCACCTTGATAACGAACCAAAAAACCAGGCCAATGGGCACTATTAGAATGTGCCATGAACGTAACACTCAAGTGTGCATCTTTGAATTGTGCGATTAAGCGTCGCATTGCTGCCTGATAAGTGTTGAGATCGGTAACCAGTGATACATCACTATATGCTTGGTTTATCGCGGTCTTATAGACGCTTTCCCACTCTTGACCACCAGGAAAAACCGCATATATATAGTTCTCTTTTACTATGTCAGAAAAATGTACCACATCCAACTTATACAGCTGTTGCCAGTAAAGTTTAGCATCGGTAACATCTACAACTAATTTTGTAGCTTCACTTTCTGCTAAAACAGAATAATTCTGAGCAAATATTCCGCTAAAAATACCTAGAGCTATAACCGTTTTTCTGACAAATTTTAAATGCCATGCCCGAGACCTCAATAGTTTATGTTGTTTATCTTGCTGATTATCAACTACAATACATTTTGTTTTCTTGATACGTGCAGTCATTCTTTCTTTTCTCCAAAATGATATTAAGTCTGCATCACAGCATCAGACAAGCCAACGCCATAACATTATGGATTTTATTGTAATAGCTCCGGATATATTATGCTAATATACGCTGCAGGCGAGAAAACTAAACATACTTATACCAATTTAAACATCTAGATAGGCATACTATTTCGTTACGAAAATTTTCCAACATGTATTATTTTTCAATAATAGTAAGATCATACGGTAATACCCCTATTTATAGGGGAGATGGTTTCAACGGGTCACCGCAACAGTGTCTCCAGTTTACTAGACACCTTTAAGCTTCCATTTTTGTTGTTGTTCAAAATCCATTGGTGACAACATTCCGTTGTTACTATGCTTTCTTTTTGGATTGTAGAAAAATTTTATGTAATGAAATACGTCTTTATTCTAATCTTTACTGCAATCGTGGGGCCAAACCGGTTCCACCACAGACGGGCCGTCTCGTGACATAAATCAATGCCGGGTTCAAACAATAAATTTTCCACATGTCGTAAGGAAAGTGGAAATTTGACGTATATTAGGACCGCTAGGTGGATAGTTTCTGGCGAATTCTTGTAAATAGCTATATGGATTATTCATTTGGCGAGATTAATTCGTTGGCCAATGAGGAGCAATCGTTTAATTTGACACTGCCCGGGCAAGAAATGAGGTAATCCTGATTGTCTAAACAGTTTAGTGATTATGAATATAAGGTCAGGGAAAAGTTAGAACTAGCCTAACTATCTGATTTTATGCACATAAAATATGCGCTAGAGCGTTTTTAATCTATCCTATATAGATAAAATATTTCATCAAAATATCATATGATAATTGATCGGCCGTTATTGAACTGATTAATCTATGCTCCTTGTAACAATCTGGTATGTCGTCGGCGATGGTAACTATGGGATTATGGCGTTCGTATTTAATCAATCTGTATAAAGAATATACAGGCGGAATATTAACTCTGTTGGGGATAAAAAATTGAACATTGCAATATATGTAAAACATTTGAAATTTCTGGTGATATCAGTACTAAGTTTTTTAACATAATAGTTTTACCTGCTTGGGGGGAGGAAATTACGCTTAAGAATGAGGAAGGTGCCGCGCAGGCAACAATTTCAGCCACGAATTATGTGCGATGAAGGTAAGACGCCGAATTTTTATGTAAATGTGGCGTCAAATCTTGCTGAACTGATGCGGAACCAGCCATCTGTTCGTCTTCTTCACCTTGGTGGTTATTATGATCTGGCGACGCCGCTTTTAGCGGCGCGTTATGCCTTGACGCATGCCGGGATTCCTTTGGACAGGATGAATAGTTATGCTTTTGTTGCGGGCCATTCACCATTCAGTGGCGAAGAGAACAGAAAATGTGTGTCGTCAGTCGTTAAGGCTTTTTGCAGGACAAAAGCAATCTTCATAAACAGAAATGTTTTTCATTAATGGTACTTTCCAGATAAAACAGATTGAAATAATTATGTTGATATTTTGCAATTAAAGCATATAATATTCTGTATGGATGATAGTTTCTCAACATTTGATTTTCGAATTCTGAATCAATTGCAAAAAGATTGCTCTTTGTCGAGCGTGGAGCTTGCCGAAAAGGTGGGTTTGTCGCAGTCTCCTTGTTGGCGCAGGTTACAGCGCCTCAAGGATGAGGGTTTTATCAGGAAACAGGTTGCGATTCTGGATAAAAGCAAATTTTCATCGGTTATCATTATTTTTGGCTATTTAAAAATGTCTTCCCTTTCGGATAATCACCGTGCGGACTTCATCCGCAAGATCGGGTTGATTCCAGAGATCGTTGAATGTCATACTGTTTTTGGCGAAATGGATGTGATGATTAAGGTTATGGCCAAGTCTATGGACTGGTATCAGGACTTTATTTTCAGAACATTGTTAAAGTTGCCGGGTGTCAAGGATGTGCAGTCAACGGTTATGTTGGGTGAATTGAAATCTACGACCGAAATACCGCTCAAAGGCATGCAGATTTTATAGGTAGAATAAAATTCTCTTTAATACCTCATTTTGGGAAATAATTATGTGCCAGACCAGCAGGTAGCACATGGATAGCATAGTATATTTTTCTTTCTGCGTTTAATTTAGTCTGATGATAATCATTGGCCGAATTTTAAAAAAGCTGGAGAAATAACCATGGAAAGAATAATGCCGGTACGATTGGTGCTGTTTTGTATCCTGATGGTATGTGTCGGTGGATGTGCGGTCTCTGCCCCGTCACTGGAAATCGTCGATGATCTCTGGCCAGTGGTAACGCAGCATAGCGGAGCTTTCAACGGGCGGATCGTTGCATATACGGCAATTGTTGAAAAAACAGAAGTTCTGGATAGCGAAGGAAATCCCGGTGCCTATCTTGTGACAATCTCCTATACCGCTCAAGAAGAAGGGCTGGAACGCCCGGTGCTGTTTCTGTTTAACGGCGGTCCTATTGTTTCCTCTCTTTATCTGCATATAGGGGGTTTTGGGTTGGGTTGGGAAGGCAGTACATCGTTTTCCAACTGGCGTTATTCCGAATCTGTGACCGAAGTATTGAACAAAAATCCTGACTTCAGGGTTCTGGTCGGGGCCGGATATTACGATACCCAGACAACGACAGGGGCTTCTGAATATTTGGTGAGCCAGTCTGGCTGGCCAGAAGACAGAGTATTCCTTAGATATTATCAGGGGGGGCATATGGCCTATTCTGTTGAAGAAAGTGCCCGGATATTATCGGAAGACATGCGGGCCTTTATCAAGGGGGATATGCAGTGAGTGCATTTTCTGTTTATC
>JAESQY010000192.1 GCA_016764915.1 Aliivibrio sp.
ATGAGGGATTCGAACCCCCGACCCTCTGGTCCCAAACCAGATGCGCTACCAAACTGCGCTAATCACCGACAAATCTTGTTACTTGAAACTAACGAAAGAGATACCCTCTGGTCCGCTAATTCCAAAATCGAGATGCGCTACCAAACTGCGCTAATCACCGACAAATCTTGTTACTTGAAACTAACGAAAGAGGCACCCTCTGGTCCGCTAATTCCAAAATCGAGATGCGCTACCAAACTGCGCTAATCACCGACAAATTCTTTCTAAAGCATTTTATTTCGAACTTAATCAAAACCGGGAACCGAAGTTACCTTAATATGGGGTGGCTAACGGGGTTTGAACCCGCGACAACCGGAATCACAATCCGGGACTCTACCAGCTGAGCTATAGCCACCAATGTACTTTGCCAATTATTTTATCCGAATGGCGCGCCTGAAAGGATTCGAACCTTCGACCTTTGGCTCCGGAGGCCAACGCTCTATCCAGCTGAGCTACAGGCGCATGCCCTATCGGCGGAGTGGAATAATACGTACATCACTTACTTCCGTCTACTATTTTTTTTACTTTTTTTCTGTTTAGCTTATTTTCCTACAATTATTTTGTAATAAAGCGAACAAATAGTGACAGTAATGGTTTCTTGCAACAATTTAAGTCGATATAATCACTTACTGTTTACACGGAGTTAACTCGCTTTTTTTAACAGCTTAAGGTTACTCTACGTAAAATATTATAAATATAAACAAATGGAATCAGGCACCCGTTTAGGAGTGAATAGTGAGCTTAATGGATAAATGTCTACGTCGTGTAATTATAGCAACCGTTGCTGCATTAACATTTTCAACAGGCGCTATCGCCTCTGATATGTCCGATCAAGCAATTGCTGAAAGAATCAAGCCTATTGGCCAAGTCTATCTAGCAGGAAGTGAGCCTGTTTCTGACGAACCTACAGGTCCAAGAACCGGTGATCAAGTGTATGGCATGTTTTGCACTGCTTGTCACACAAGTGGCTTAGCAGGTGCACCTATCAGCCAAAACGCGGAAGCTTGGGCTCCTCGTATTACTCAAGGTCGTGATGTATTAAAAGATCATGCGATCAATGGGTTTAATGCGATGCCTGCTAAAGGTTCTTGTATGGACTGTAGTGATGATGAAATCGTTGCCGCTATCAACCACATGATAGATGGTCTATAAGAAGTAAGGTTGAAAGGTTGACACTATCAGTCAACCTTTCAATTTAATTCTATTTTTTAAACATCGCTCTTAGGTTCGCAATATGCGCTTGCCCTTTTTCCATCCTCTCTTCTTTACTTTGAGGCTTTTTCTGGCTCTCCCAGTCAAGATCATCATGGGGAAGCTCCTCTAAAAATCGACTAGGTTCAGGTTTAAATAACTCACCATATTGGCGACGCTCTTTACATAGAGTAAAAGTTAGCTCTTTTTGTGCTCGGGTAATTCCCACATAGGTTAAACGACGTTCTTCTTCAATGTTATCTTCATCAATGCTATTTTGATGGGGTAAAATACCCTCCTCAGCACCCACTAAATAAACGTAAGGGAACTCTAAACCTTTAGAGGCGTGCAGTGTCATCAATTGCACTTGATCTGCATCTTCATCATCTTCACCTCGCTCCATCATGTCACGCAAAGTGAGGCGCAGGACCACCTCTTTTAAGCTTTTAACCTCTTTGTCGTAATTGTCACCCTCTAAATCTGCAACAATCCATTTATACAGTTCGGAGACATTTTTCATACGCATTTCAGCGGCTTTAGCACTGGTTGATGTCTCATAGATCCAGTCTTCATAATTAATATCTCTAACTAACGAACGAACAGCATCAACGGAGTCACCTCGTTCGGCATTTTCCGATAAAATAACGATCCACTTGGTAAAACGGCGTAATGCGTCTAAACCACGACCTGAGAGTGTCTGCTCTAAACCCATTTCAAAGCTCGCTTCAAACAAGCTTTTACCACGCATATTGGCGTAACTGCCAAGCTTTTCTAATGTGGTAGGGCCAATTTCTCGCCTTGGTGTGTTCACCACTCGCAAAAAAGCATTATCGTCATCTTGATTAGTGAGTAAACGCAGATAAGCCATGATGTCTTTAATCTCAGCACGAGCAAAAAATGAAGTACCCCCTGATATTTTATAGGGAATACGATTTTGCATCAGTGCGCGTTCAAAAAGTCGAGATTGATGATTACCTCGATAAAGAATGGCATAATTTTTATGGTTAGTTCGATTCATAAATCGATGAGCAATCATCTCACCAATAACTCGTTCTGCTTCATGATCTTCATTTTTGGCTGTTATTACTTTTATCTTCTCACCATCTGGGATCTCTGAAAATAATTTCTTTTCAAAAACATGGGGGTTATTAGCAATCAATATATTGGCTGCCCGTAGAATTCGACTGGTCGAACGATAGTTCTGCTCAAGCTTTACTACACGTAGATTCGGATAATCATCACTTAATAACACAAGATTTTTCGGACGAGCACCACGCCAAGAATAGATAGATTGGTCATCATCACCAACCACTGTCAAGCGACCTCTTTCGCCGACCAACAGTTTAACCATCTCATATTGACTGGTATTGGTATCTTGATACTCATCCACCAGCAAATATCGTATTTTTCTTTGCCAGTGCTCTCTAACTTGTTGATTGGTTTTTAACAACAGTACCGGTAATGAAATTAGATCATCAAAATCGAGGGCATTATACGCTTTCATCTGAGTTTGATAGAGCTGATAACATTGAGCAAATAACTGATCTTGTTCTGACTGAGCGGCACCTTTAACTTGCTGCGCGCTTAACATGTCATTCTTCCAGTTTGAAATAGCACTCATCAGTTGTCGAAGCAGATCTTTGTCACCCTCGAGCTGTTTCTCGGTTAACTCTTTTAATAACGCCATCTGGTCTTGATCATCAAACAGTGAGAAGCCCGCTTTCAATCCCAATATTTTATATTCACGCCGAATGATATCAAGGCCTAAAGAGTGAAAAGTGGAAACCATCAAACCTCGGGCCTCTTGTTTACTTAACGTTTGAGCCACACGCTCTTTCATCTCTCTTGCCGCTTTATTGGTAAAGGTAACAGCGGCGATGTTTCTCGCTTTATAACCACACTCTTGCACCAAATAAGCTATTTTATTGGTTATTACTCTTGTCTTCCCTGAGCCTGCACCGGCAAGAACCAAGCAAGGCCCAGACACATAGTTAACGGCTTCATTTTGACGTGGATTAAGCTTCATGGGAGATCCTAAGAAAATAACAACAAACAGCAGCAAGGCGAAAATACTAACTATAATGTTACGCGACTGCTAGTGAATATTTACCTATCTTGACAAAGTATACCTTGCAGCTAAACACGAACAAGATGATAATGAATGAACGTTCATTTTTTTAATGTGTATGATGGATAAAAGACAACGAATACTTGATGCTACCAAATTGTTGCTATCTGAACATGGATTTCAAGGCATCTCCATGCAACTTGTGGCAAAAAAAGCGGATGTCGCCGCCGGCACTATTTATCGTTATTTCAGTGATAAAGAGGATCTCATTGAACAGCTAAGGGTAGAAACATTAATTCAAGCTGCCAAAGCGATTCAAAAAGGGGTGCACAACGGTCTGTCTTTAAAAGAAAGATACCGTATGATGTTCTTGAATGTTTGGAATCTTGCTTCAAAAGATGGCAATCTCTTGCTTAATCGTAATCAATACGAATGCTTACCGAAAAAAGATAGCTGTACATTTAGGGAACTAGAGCGCAGTTTATTTGCCCAACTAGAACAATTATATTCTGAAGGAAAGAAACAGGGAGTTTTTAAACCTTTAGATAATGAAATATTAGTCGGACTTAGCTTAGAGGTGAGCATCACTTTAGCTCGCAAGCATGTTCAAGGTTTATATCAGTTAGACTCAAGAGCATTAGAAGATGCCATTGATGCTAGCTGGGATGCAATAATTTTACATTAACTTCGGAGTTACAAAATTAAATGAAAAAGCGCCCTCTACTTTGGAGCTTGGTCATGCTAATCGTTGCTGTGCTTTTATTTGGCAGTGTTATCGGTTTCAACATGATCAAACAGAAGAAAATCGCTGAATATATGGCTAACATGCCTGAGCCTGAATTCCCTGTGACAGCCATTGATGTGAAAACAGTAGATTGGATTCCTGCCATTGAAGCGATTGGATTTATTGAACCCAATCAAGGTGTCAATATCTCAACTGAAGTCAATGGTGTCATTAAAAGCATCGAATTTGAATCAGGTAATAAGGTGGCGACAGGTGACCCCATCATCTCTCTAGACTCTGAAGTTGAAAAAGCCAACTTGAAAAGCTCTCAAGCTAAAATGCCAGCCATCAAAGCAAAATTCAAACGCTACCAAGGCCTGTTTAAAAAAGGGTCAGTCTCCAAGGAAGCGTTGGATGAAGCTGAGTCTAACTACCACTCGTTAACAGCTGAAATTGAAGGGCTAAAAGCCACTATTGCTCGCCGCGAAATTAAAGCGCCATTCTCAGGTATCATCGGTTTACGTAATGTCTTCTTGGGTCAGTACATTCAATCCGGGGATGATATTGTTCGTTTAGAAGATACCAGTCTAATGCGTCTTCGTTTTACGATTCCGCAAACGGATATATCTAAAATCACCCTTGGTCAAGAAGTCGATATCTTTGTTGATGCTTACCCTGAAAGTCCGTTTAAAGGATCTATCAGCGCGATCGAACCTGCGGTAAATTATCAAAGTGGTTTGATACAGATTCAAGCTGATATTCCAAACAATGAAGGTCAACTTCGTTCTGGAATGTTTGCTCGTGCGCATGTGATCTTACCAACCATTAAAGATCAAATTACGCTGCCACAAACCTCCATTACGTTCACACTTTACGGCGATAACGTTTATGTCATCTCAGAAGAAGATGGTGTACAGCGCGTACGACAGCATGTAGTGAAAATTGGCGAACGTATTAAAGACATTGCTCATATTTTAGAGGGTGTGAACGTTGGAGATAAGGTCGTTACTTCAGGCCAAGTTCGTCTGAGTAATGGTGCTAAAGTGAGAATTGTTGAAAGCGATGCTCTCAATGCCCCTGCTGAAACACCAATGCTGTAACCGGAGGACGTATGCGCTTTACTGATATTTTCATTAAACGTCCTGTTTTAGCGGTATCGATCAGCTTCTTAATCGCTTTGCTTGGCTTCCAGGCAATTTTTAAGATGCAAGTTCGTGAATACCCAGACATGACCAACACAGTAGTAACCGTAACAACAAGTTACTACGGAGCCAGTGCTGACCTAATTCAAGGCTTCATCACTCAACCACTTGAGCAAGCTGTTGCTCAAGCGGATAATATCGATTATATGACTTCAGCCAGTGTGCTTGGTAAATCAACCATCACAGTCAACATGAAGTTAAATACTGACCCGAATGCGGCGTTGGCTGATATTCTTGCAAAAACCAACTCAGTACGATCGCAGCTGCCAAAAGAGTCTGAAGATCCGACGGTTACAATGTCGACAGGCTCTACAACGGCCGTGCTCTATATTGGTTTTACCAGTGATGAGTTATCCTCAAGTCAGATTACTGATTATCTTGAGCGAGTGATCAATCCGCAGTTATTTACCGTTAATGGTGTATCCAAAGTTGACCTTTATGGTGGTATGAAATACGCACTTCGAGTTTGGTTAGATCCGGCTAAGATGGCGGCATTTGATCTTACTGCAACTGATGTGATGAGTGTGCTAAACGCCAATAACTATCAGTCTGCAACCGGACAAGCAACCGGGGAATTTGTACTCTACAACGGCAGCGCTAACACTCAAGTAAGTAGCACTGATGAGTTAGAAAAGTTAGTTGTCTCTTCTGAGAAAGGTAAAGTTATCCGTCTAGGTAACATTGCCAAAGTAAACCTTGAGAAGAGTCACGATATTTATCGTGCAAGTGCAAATGGTCAAGAGGCAGTTGTTGCTGCTATCAACGCCGCACCAAGTGCTAACCCTATAAATATCGCAGCTGATGTTATGGAGATTCTTCCTGAACTAGAAAGAAACATGCCTAATAACATTAAAATGAACATCATGTATGACTCAACGATTGCCATCAATGAGTCAATACAAGAGGTGATTAAAACCATTGTAGAAGCTGCACTGATTGTTTTGATTGTGATTACTCTATTTTTAGGTTCGCTGCGAGCAGTATTGATCCCAATTATTACGATTCCGCTATCATTAATCGGTGTTGCATTGGTTATGCAGATATTTGGTTTCTCTTGGAACTTAATGACACTATTGGCCATGGTTCTCGCTATTGGACTGGTTGTTGATGATGCCATCGTTGTACTAGAAAACGTTGACCGACATATAAAATTAGGTGAGTCGCCATTTAGAGCCGCCATCATTGGTACTCGTGAAATAGCGGTTCCCGTTATTGCTATGACCCTAACGCTTGGCGCAGTATATGCTCCTATCGCGATGATGGGTGGCATTACCGGCTCTCTATTTAAAGAGTTTTCTTTAACGCTTGCTGGCGCTGTTTTTGTGTCCGGTATCATTGCATTAACGCTCTCTCCTATGATGTGCTCAGTCATGCTACAAGCGAATGCGAAACCAAGTAAGTTTGAAACCGTTGTGCATAGTTTATTGGATCGTATGACCAATCGATACGAAAAAATGCTGGGTGCGGTTATGTTACATCGCCCTGTATTTATTGCATTTGCGGTCATCGTTTTTGCCAGCCTTCCTCTGTTGTTCAAGTTCATCCCAAGTGAACTCGCACCATCAGAAGATAAAGGTGTTGTCATGATGATGGGTACGGCACCATCGAACGCTAACCTTGACTACATTCAAGCGGGTATGAACAAAGTTGATCAGATGCTGATTGACCAAGATGAAATAGCCTTTGCTCAGATTTTCTCTGGTGTACCCAATTCAAATCAAGCGTTTGGTATTGCGTCAATGGTTCCATGGAGTGAACGTGAAACCAGTCAAGCAGATATCGTTAAACGTATTGCTACCTTAGTCAAAGACATTCCTGAGATGTCCGTGACTGCGTTTCAAATGCCTGAATTACCCGGTGCAGGTTCTGGATTACCGATTCAGTTTGTTATAACAACACCGAATAACTTTGAAAGTTTGTTTCAAGTAGCCAGTGATGTGTTAACCGGCGTGAAAACTAGCCCACTGTTTGTCTACTCTGATCTAGACCTGAATTACGATTCAGCTACCATGAAGATCAATATTGACAAAGACAAAGCGGGTGCTTACGGCGTGACCATGCAAGATATCGGTATTACCTTAGGTACTATGATGTCAGATGGTTATGTTAACCGTATTGACCTTAACGGCCGTTCATATGAAGTTATTCCTCAGGTAGAGCGAAAATATCGCTTAAACCCTGAATCAATGAAAGGCTACTATGTTCGCGCCGCTAATGGAGAGTCTATTCCTCTGGGCAGCTTAATTAAGATTGATGTTGTTGCTGAGCCTCGTGCACTGCCACACTTTAATCAGCTAAACTCAGCGACCGTTGGCGCAGTTCCTTCGCCTACCGTCGCAATGGGTGACGCCATTAACTGGTTTAATACCGTTGCGGTTGACAAACTACCTAATGGTTACAGTTATGACTTTATGGGTGAATCTCGTCAATACGTTACCGAAGGGAATGCTCTGTACACGACCTTTGCGTTGGCATTAGCGATCATATACTTGGTTTTGGCTATCCAATTTGAATCACTACGAGATCCATTGGTCATTCTCGTCTCTGTACCTCTGGCTATTTGTGGTGCTTTAATCACACTCGCGTGGGGTGCGGCAACGATGAATATCTACTCCCAGGTCGGTTTGATCACCTTAATTGGTTTAATCACCAAACACGGTATCCTGATCTGTGAAGTGGCTAAAGAGGAACAATTGCTTCATAAGAAAGACCGTATTGCTGCAGTAACCGAAGCTGCTAAAGTTCGTCTTCGTCCAATCTTGATGACAACTGCGGCGATGATTGCAGGCTTGATTCCTCTAATGTACGCCACTGGCGCAGGCGCAGCTCAGCGCTTTAGTATCGGAGTCGTTATCGTCTCCGGTCTTGCCATTGGTACGGTGTTTACACTATTTGTACTGCCAGTGATCTATAGCTACTTAGCCAGTATACATAAACCATTGCCGGTTTTTGTTGAAGACAAAGATCTCGAAAAGTTGGCTCGTGTAGATGAAGCTAGATTAGCCATGAAAGAGAATAGAGCAGACTAGTTTTTTACTCTGTATAAATAAAAAGCTGCTTCGGCAGCTTTTTTATTGTTAAATAGAGCCATAGAATTGATAAGGAGTGAGAAATGTTTGATCCGAAAAAATTAGAACAGATGGCAAAGCAGATACACGAATCTATGCCAAAACCAGTCAAAGAGCTTGGCGCGGACGTTGAGCAGAAAGTAAAACAGGTTATTCAAGGTCAGTTAGGCAAACTTGATGTGGTCAGTCGTGAGGAGTTTGATGTGCAGACACAAGTGCTATTACGAACCCGTCAAAAGCTCACTGAGATGGAAAAAAAACTGGCTGAAATAGAAGAGAAGCTCTCTTAGTTTTCCGTCGTCTTTCTGTTTATACTAAAAAGCCCAGCATCGCCGCTGGGCTTTGTCTATTTAGTGCATAAAAAGATTAACCGCCTACCGCGATTGTTTTCATGTCTGTCATGTAACCACGAAGCTCAGCACCAATTTTTTCTACTGGGTGATTGCGTAATGCTTCGTTAACAGCGATAAGTTTTGCGTTATCTTCAGCATTACCTTGGTCAGCAAGGCCGCGGCCAATCACATCAGTTTTTACATTAGGCATAAACTTTTCACGAAGAAGTGGTGTTGCTACGTTTGCAAACAGATAGTTACCATATTCAGCGGTGTCTGAGATAACAACATTCATTTCGTAAAGGCGCTTACGAGCCACTGTATTGGCAATCAGTGGAAGCTCATGCAGTGATTCGTAGTAAGCCGACTCATCGATGATGCCAGAAGCCGTCATAGCTTCAAATGCTAATTCAACACCAGCACGAACCATAGCAACCATTAAAATACCGTTATCAAAGTACTCTTGCTCTGAAATTTCGACATCACTTACTGGATGTTGTTCAAACTGAGTTTCGCCTGTCTCTTCACGCCAACATAGAAGGTTTTTATCATCCGCAGCCCAATCAGCCATCATACCTGAAGAGAAAGCACCAGAGATAATATCATCCATATGTTTATTATATAGTGGACGCATTAAATCCTTAAGCTCTTCAGAAAGGTCAAAAGCTTTCACTTTAGCCGGGTTTGATAGCCGATCCATCATATGAGTTACACCACCAAACTTCAGCGCTTCTGTTACTGTTTCCCAACCATTCTGAAGAAGTTTTCCTGCGTAACCAGCATCAATACCATCAGCAATCATTTTTTCGTAACATACGATAGAGCCCGCTTGTAGCATTCCACAAAGGATGGTTTGCTCACCCATAAGGTCAGACTTAACTTCAGCAACAAATGATGATTCAAGAACGCCTGCACGATGTCCACCGGTTCCTGCAGCCCAAGCTTTAGCAATTTCAAGTCCATCACCTTGTGGATCATTTTCAGGGTGAACCGCGATAAGGGTCGGAACACCAAAGCCACGCTTGTACTCTTCACGCACTTCAGTACCAGGACACTTAGGGGCAACCATAACAACCGTTAAATCTTTGCGAATCTGCATGCCTTCTTCAACAACATTGAAACCGTGAGAGTAACCCAATGTTGCGCCTTGTTTCATTAAAGGCATAATAGTTTGAATTACGTCTGTATGCTGTTTATCAGGAGTAAGATTAACAACTAAGTCAGCATGTGGAATAAGTTCTTCATAACTGCCTACGACAAAACCGTTTTCGTTTGCATTTTTAAATGATTGACGCTTTTCATCAATGGCAGCTTGACGCAAAGTATAAGAGACGTCCAAACCTGAATCACGCATGTTCAAGCCTTGGTTTAATCCTTGAGCGCCACAGCCGACAATTACTACTTTTTTACCTTTTAGGTAGTCAGCTTCAGAAGCAAACTCAGAGCGGTCCATAAAACGACAACGACCAAGCTGGTCTAACTGCTCACGCAAATTTAAAGTATTAAAGTAATTATTTGACATAGGTAGAACTCCGTAAATTTATTCCATTTAGTAGATACGATTTGTATCGATGAGTTGATACTAATAGAGACAGTCAGTTGCTGAAAGTGCTATATTCACAACTTCATGTTGCAAAAAATGCAAGCATCCAATTAAGATCACTATGAACCAAAAATTACTGCACATATTTATTCACATCTGTGAAAGTAAAAGCTTCAGCAAAACGGCAATAGCTATGCATATTAGCCCTTCTGCATTGAGTCGCCAAGTTCAGAAACTGGAAGTGGATATTGGGCAAGCGCTGTTTGTTAGGGATAACCGAAGTGTCGAGCTAACCGATGCAGGAAAAAAACTGTTACCCGTCGCAATTCACATGCTTTCAGAGTGGCATCGTTTAAAAACCAACCTATCTAATGAGGACAAGTTACTTACTGGTGAACTTCATATTTTTTGTTCAGTCACAGCAAGCTACAGCCATCTTCCAGAGCTATTAAGTAATTTTCGCATACATTATCCACAAATTGAGATAAAACTCTCTACAGGCGATCCAGCGCAATCTATCGGCATGATATTGCAAGATCGAGCAGACATTGCCATTTCAGCCAAACCCAATGTGTTACCCAGTAAACTCACATTTAAAACGATTGATCATATTACTCTGTCCATCATCATTCCCTCAGGCATTAGTAACTTTGCTAATGAACTTCACCAATCCCCTGTAAACTGGGATAAAATTCCATTTATCGTGCCTGAAGAAGGGACAGCGAGAGAGCGAGTAAACACCTGGTTTAAGAACCGGAAAGTAAAACCAACCATTTACGCTCAAGTATCAGGGCATGAAGCGATTGTCAGTATGGTTGCACTTGGCTGTGGGGTCGGAATTGCACCGGATGTGGTGATCAGTAACAGTCCAGTTAAAGATAAAGTAACTCGAGTAGAGGCTATCAATATAAAAGGGTTTGATCTCGGGGTGTGCTGTAAACAGTCACAACTACAAAATCCATTAGTTAATGCATTCTGGAACCTTGTAGAAAGTTAATTTTCCTCAAAACGCAAAAAGGCCACCTATTAAGGTGGCCTTTTTGACTAAATTAAAGCCTAGTAATGTCCTACTCTCACATGGGGAGACCCCACACTACCATCGGCGCTACTGCGTTTCACTTCTGAGTTCGGCAAGGAATCAGGTGGGTCCACAGCGCTAAGGTCACTAAGCAAAATCTTTAAACTGGTG
>JAESQY010000193.1 GCA_016764915.1 Aliivibrio sp.
AGCGAAAAACCGTTTGCCTACATGATGGAATTTATGGACAAAACCATCAGTAAAGCCATATTAGGCGGCACATTAACCAGCCAAGCCGACGGCAAAAGCTCCACCAACGCACTCGGTAACGTGCATAACGAAGTACGCCAAGAGCTGCGCGACAGCGACTTAACCCAAATTGCCGCGACGCTTAGCCGAGATTTAGTGCTACCAATGTATATGCTTAACGGTAAAAGCTATAGCAAAGCTAGTCGTTCGCCCCGTTTTGAATTTGATATAACCGAATCTGAAGACCTTAAAGCCTTTAGCGACGCCCTGCCAAATCTTGTTGATGTTGGTTTTAAAATACCCGTGCGCTGGGTACACGAAAAACTGCAAATACCCGAAGCTAAAGACGGTGAAGAGGTGTTAACATCGGCCAGCCCTGTAGGTAGGGATTTATCCCGACAAGCAACACAAACTAATGCCCTAAAGGGCAACCTACAGGCGATCACCAAAATAGCCGCATTAAAAGCGAAATCAGTTGCCCCCGATCAAGTTGATGCCTTAACCACCCAACTAGGCGATAACATGTCACCAGTGTTGCAAGGTTTTACCAACCAAGTACAGCAGCTGGTGGAGCAAGCCAGCAGTTTAGAAGATTTGCAGCAACAGCTAGCCGAGTTAAATATAGACGTAAACGAAGCCAGCGACGTAATGCAACAAGCACTGGTCGTTGCTGAATTAGGTGGCCGTTTTGATGTTAACCAGGAGAGCAAATAATGGAGTCTCTATTTTATATTTTAGTGATGTTTAGCTGCTTTATTATTAACTTGAATCTATGCGGTAAGGATTTAAGACTTCAAGATTTATCTGCAGACGAATGGTTTTGGTTGCTATTTGTTTCTGTTATTTTCCCAATATCAATATTGGTGTGGGTGATTTTTGCCTACACCCATAATAAGCATTAAATCATGCCAGCTAACACTTTATCTACTAACTATGGTTCGCTACCGTTTGCCGAGGCAATAGACTTTTTTAAAAACAAATTAAATATTCCTACCGAGCGCTGGAACGATGTTTGGCAAAGTGGCCATAACTCAGGTTTTATGGTCGCAGGGGCGTTAAAAGATGATTTGCTTAACGATTTTCGCAAAGCCGTTGATAGTGCCATAGCGGAAGGAAAATCTATTAACTGGTTTAAAAAAGAATTTAACAACATAGTGGCTAAGCATGGTTGGGCGCATAACGGCAAAGCGAGTTGGCGCGCTAAAGTAATTTTTGATACTAACATGCGTCAAAGCTATAACGCAGGTCGCTATGAGCAATTACAGCACTTTGATTACTGGGAATACCAACACGGCGACAGTCGTTACCCCAGAGCAATGCACTTAAAATGGCATGGTACCACCTTACCTAAAGATCATAACTGGTGGCAAACGCATTTTCCTCAAAATGGTTGGGGCTGTAAATGTAAAGTACGCGGTAGAACCGCTAAGCAGTTAGAGCGACAAGGTAAAAAAGTTAAATTACCACCAAAAACAGAACTAGTTGAATGGACAGACAAAGCGACAGGAGAAGTACATAAAATACCCAAAGGCATTGATCCTGGTTTTGACTACACGCCAAAAAAAACAATAAACAAGCAAAAACAAAAAAAAGTAAGCATTGAAAAAGCCGTTTCTTTTCAACCACCGCGGCGTATAGCTCCCACCGCATTTAGCACCGTTAAAGGCGCTGATGTGCATGGGTTGAATAGAGTGTTACTACAAATTAACACCCCTGAAATAAATAAAGTGGGTAAATTTGTAACAACACATAATTTACAAAGCGTACTGATCAAAACCAGCGAAATGAAACCACGCAGTGTTGCGGCTAAAAAAATAACCGAACAAGTGTTAACTTATTTACCCCCATCGGCTCGCCCATACGGGAGTAATAGTTTTACCATACGCACCAGAAGAGGCACAAAAACAAACGGCTGGACATCTAATGAAATAGATCACGTTATTGTGCGACTTGAGAGCAATACCAATTTTAACAAAGCGGATCATCGTGATCTGATCAATGCAATAAAAACTGCTACACTCAACACAGGTAAAGCACAATATTGGTCTATATCTAAAATTGTTAGGCTTAGTAAAAGTGGCGATCATGGTGGTGCTATCACTACATGGCTGCACGAAATGGGGCATCAACTGCGGTTTAAGGCGGGTAACCCAATGCCCCCGGTTAATTATAAAAACGTAAGTATAACTGAGTATGGCAGTAAAAATTATGACGAGTGGCATGCAGAGCATTTTGTTGCTTGGGTACTAAATCGCGAAACGCTTTATCAGTGGAACAAAGAAGTAGCGCTTTATTTTGATGCGTTAATAAATAAGGTAATTTAAATGGATATATTAACAAACATTAAAGCGATTATTGCGGATAAAAATAAAAGTAAACAAGTTAAATACCATGAAATATTTAGTTTACCAGCCGCAAGTGATGAAAAAGAAAACGATAGGGTTGATGCTGAAATTGAAGCGTTTATAAGAACACTCACCTTAGCTGAGCGAACCTTATTTGAAAAATCCATGGTAAACTAATGGCTGGATCATTTATACAAGTAGAAGTAAAAGGCGCAGGAGCCATTAGCAAAACGCTTAATAAACTACTGCGTCAAAGCAACGACTTAAGCCCAGCCTTTAGAGACATTGGCGAATATTTGCTTGAGTCAACCCAACAACGTTTTATTGATCAGCAAGCACCCGACGGTACACCGTGGGATCCCGTTAGCCCAAAAACCTTAAAAAAGAAAAAACGCCAAGATAGAGTTTTAACTGAAACGGGTACCTTAGCCGATACCTTAAATTATCAGTTAGGCGCAAATCAATTACAGCTTGGCTCTAATATGGAATATGCCGCCACCCATCAATTTGGTCGTGAAGCCGACGGTATTGTTGCAAGGCCATTTCTAGGCATAGCACCATTCGAGCAAAAAGAAATACTCGCCATATTACAAGATCACCTAATGAGTGCCTAAAACGCCGGACAATATGCGTCCTGCATTGTCTAATAAGTTACGTCCTGTAACGTGATTTAAGCACTCAATACTGATTAGTTGCGTAATGATGCTGATTTACTAATAAGATCGCTGTACGGCTTTTATAAAATGTTTATAAAAACGCTTTGTGTGGCTAAATTGGTTTAACTTGTTACCGTAATAATAAATCTAATGTTTATAAGCAATACCGTGGTCGCTCTTTGCCATCAGGACAATATGCTCCTGCATTGTCTAATAAGTCACATCCATGTGACGTCATGGCACCGCGACCTTAGGCGGATACTGTGGTCGCTCTTTGCCATCCATGGCACCGCGACCTTAGTGCATCCCTGCACGTCATTTTAGTAACTCAGGTTATTTTAACTAACGC
>JAESQY010000194.1 GCA_016764915.1 Aliivibrio sp.
ACTCGGCATTTCATCTAGATATGATGGTACAAGTTTATCGGAACCGCGTCTTGATAACAGTTGGTGGGGAGCTTCATTGCAGGCGGATATCGACTTTAGCGGCATGAAGAAAGCAATGTTGGCATGGGCGGAGGGTTATTTGATGCCCAAGAAACCGAAAATGGCTATACTGTTAAAGATGGTATTACAGATGCAGGGCTAGAGCATTTCAAGGCCGCTTACCCCAATGAAAGCATTAGTAAAGAAGATATTTTTTACTATATTTATGGTCTTCTTCATTCGCCAGATTACCGCAGTAAATATGCCGATAATCTGTCCAAACAATTGCCCCGCATTCCTTGTGTAAAAACTGCTGCCGATTTTTGGGCTTTTGTTGATGCTGGCCGTAAATTGGGGGCGTTGCATGTAGATTATGAAACTGTAGAGCCTTACCCTGTCACAATCGAAGGCAAGCCAAAAGCCGATACAGATTATTACGTTACAAAAATGAAATTCGGTAAATCAGGCAAAGAAAAGGACAAAAGCACCGTTATTTATAACGACCACATCACCATAAAAAATATTCCGCTTGAGGCTTATGATTACATCGTAAACGGTAAAGCCGCCCTAGATTGGGTAATGGATCGCCAGCGCGTTAAAACCGATAAAGCAAGCGGCATAGTAAATGATGCCAACCGATACGCACTTGAAACTGTCGGTGATGCCAAATACCCGTTTGAATTGCTCCTGCGTGTTATCACAGTCTCACTTGAGACAATGAAAATCGTCAACAGCTTGCCTGTATTGGAGATTGATCAATGAGTAACGTAAATATCAAACGGGCCGTTGAAAACATCCGAATGGGAACCACTGCCTATACGCCTATTATTGAAACAATCGTAAATGCAATTCAAGCGATTGAAGAAACGAGCGAGGCCGATGGACGGGTGATCGTTACTGTAGAGAGATCGGCACAAGAAACACTTGATGGCACTTTAGCTGAAATTCATCATTTTACAATTGACGATAATGGTGTTGGTTTTAACGAAGAGCACAGACAATCTTTTGACACATTATATTCAGACCTCAAACTTCAACAGGGTGGTAAAGGCTTTGGCCGATTTACATGCTTGAAGTATTTTGAGGATATGAAAGTTGAGAGTGTATTCCTAGATGGAGAGGAATATAAGAAGCGTACATTTGCTATGGGCAAAGAAAATGACATCATAGTTAATGAAGATATTGTTGAAACGGATGCTACTGAAACTGGTACAATCGTTCGCCTGGAAGGCTATAAGAAAAACGGATTTCAGGACAAAAAGTTGCTAACGATTGCTCGAAATTTGGTGGAAAAGCTACTGCCTTATTTCATTATGACAGGGTATAGTTGCCCCCAAATAATCATTAAAGAGCAGATAGGGAAAGACCGATTTATCCTGAATGACTTGGTGAATAATGAAGCTTCTTCAAATATTACAGAAATGAATGTGTCCGGTGGAAAATTTACTCTTGGTCTAAGTGATAGTTCGCAGTCTTTTGAAGCTAGAATTTTTAAAATTTATGCACCTAAATCCCAAAAAAGCAAAATAAGTTTGGTAGCTCATAGACGGGAAGCAACAGAAACGCCAATCCATCAATATATCCCTGAATTTTTTGAAGAATTTTATGACCCGAATGAGCTTGATGATGACGGGAATGGCCGTAATTATATCATTAAGGCCTATGTCTTTGGCTCTTATTTAGATGACCATGTTTCATTAGAACGCGGTGGCTTCGAGTTCGCAAAAAATACAGATTTATTTTATGGAATTGGTCAAAGTGAAATTGAAAAATATGCTTCAACGATAGCTGGGGAAGCAATTGGAACTAGTATTACTGCAAGGCAAGAAAAGAAGAGAGAAAAAGTACAAAACTATGTTGATAATGAAGCTCCTTGGCATAAAGGCGTTTTGAAGGACGTAGACTTATCAAGCTTACCATACAATGCTTCCGAAGAAGAAATTGAAACACGACTACACAATGAGAAATTCAAGCAAGAGCAACAAGTTAAGCGTGATGTGAAGGCGGTACTAGAAAATGATGACCCCCAACAGCTTAGGGAAAATGCAGCCAAGATTGTTCAGGCATTATCAGGCCCAAGTCAAAATGATCTTATCCACTATATTGCACTGCGACGGTCAGTACTCGACCTGTTTGAAAAAAGCCTAAACTTTAATGATGATGAAAATTATGATTATGAAGGTACCGTTCATGACATAATTTTCCCGCGCAAAGGTGATAGCGACAGCACAGAATATGAAGAGCATAACCTGTGGATAGTTGATGAACGCTTGAACTTCACGGAATTTGTATCTTCTGACCAGCCGATTAATGGTGGAAATTCAGAGCGACCTGATCTCTTGGTATTCCATAAGCGAGCAGCATTTCGAGGGGAAAATAACCCAAGTAATCCAGTTACAATCTTTGAATTTAAGAGGCCGGGTAGAGATGACTTCGTTAACCCGTCTTCAAAAGAAGACCCCGTTCAGCAAATTGTTCGATATGTAAACGACATGCGAGATGGAAAATACAAAACACCAAATGGCAGGCCCATACAGGTGGAGGATAATACTCCGTTCTATGGTTATGTAGTTTGTGAGATAACGGCAAAAGTTAGTACATGGCTTGAGCGGGAAAAGAACTTCAAGCCAATGCCTGATAAACTAGGTTGGTTTCACTGGAATGATAATATTAATCTTTATGTCGAAGTGATAAGTTGGGACAAGCTTCTAGCAGACGCAAAAATGCGGAACAAACGCTTCTTCCATGAATTGGGAATATAAAAAGTATATGGGGTTTCGAATTACAGAAAACGGGTCTTTGATCCTGGATCATTCAATCAATACCTATGGGAATACTTGCCCGAGTAACAACCCAACGGTGACGATCAAAAAAGTAGGGGAAGCTGACTTTAATGTTCATTCCATCTTCTCCCGTAAGTTTAAAGCTCCCAAGAATAAGAGAGGGGATAATTGCCCTTTCATCTATGCTTATAAAGGAAAAGAAGAAGGACTGAATATTGGCTATAGATGTGCAAAAGATGTCATGTCAGCTACTAAAGAAATATTGCCAAAGTTTTTCGATGAATTACCACATACTTACGATTTGATTTTATCTATGCCTTCCAAGCATAATCTGGTGAGATTAATAACCAGGCAGGTAAAGTTATTTCACCGCAATGCAGCATTAGATGATAATGCTTTTAGAAAAGCCACGAATGCAGATGTTTTGGCTGAAATAGACGCGTCTGATTTACCTTATAGAACTAAATCCTCGATCAGAAGGTCTGTTAAAAAAAATGCTGAAGATGGACAGGAATTCTCAATAGGGAATATTGGTACAGGTCTTAGGCGGCATATTACGCCACTATTTATTGATGGTGTTGTTAATTTAGATAATATTCAACGAATATTGTTAGTTGATGATCTGGTATCCACGGGTCAAACATTAGTCTATGCAAGGCAGGTTCTTTTGGGTATAAAGCCAGAACTTGATATCGAAGCCTTGGCTTTGTTTGGCCCTTTTGGTGGTCGATTCAGATAGAATATTGTTAAAACTGTTGACTAGGCATGATATTTTTTGGTATAAAGGAGCTAAGCCAAGATTGAGTCTCCTTGGCTATAAACTAACGAGACCTGCGAAGCGCCTTAGGTGGCCTGCAATAAGAGCGAATAACCTACTGAGCTTGAGAGCAGCAAGTCAAATTTTAAAAGAAGTCCTTTTTGGGCTTCTTTTTTTGTTTAATCGGTATTTTTTCTGCGTAATGGCTTTCCCATATTAGTTTTTCGACATGGCGGCTCGCTAGGCCTTACCATCAAAGGGGATTAGGTTTTTATGTTGAGTCTGTATGAGACAACCACGCAGACACTTTTTCAGTCATAACTCAAGTTTTCTGAGGGAAAGGCCTTTCCCCTGAGCTTAACCAGCGGAGCTGTTTTCGCTACCCCTTTCTAGCAGGGGAGCCTCGGCTCTTTTCCCCGCAACACCCCTTAAAGTCCTGATGGTGTTAGCCCTTAAAGATCAGGCCTAACGCATTTATGAATATATTTGTTTGGTAAACCTCGCGAGGGGGCGGTTGACGCTCTTTTTTGCCAGAAAGTCTATATTCTCACAACGGCAAGCCGTTCTACTCTTCGTTGCGACCCAATAGGGCTAAAGCCCTGGGTGTGAGCCTCTATCCAGTCTGTCTGTTTCGCTTTTTATCACCGCCCCCTTCGGGGTTTTTATATGTGAAAGATGAAAGGAAGAAGGACATGACACAGCTTTACGCTAACCCATACGACCAGAGTGCAAATGGATTCTATTTTGAGGATGCAGACGAATATTTTGAGTTTTCGCGCAAGTTACGCAACCGTTATGGTGACAGGGTAGAAGAATTTGAATTGGATTTTGTGAACGGCGAGCATATAGACGCAGAGCTTGCCAAGGCGTGGGGTTTGAACCAGTGCAATTTTTCTTTCTTTTTTGAGGCCTGTGACACATGGGAAGAGCATGAGAAACAGCGCTTTATTATTGCCGTAGGTGAATGTGGCTACAGCTTTGACGCAGACGCCGTGCAGCCTGATGATTTTGAGGTTGATATTTATGAAGTTGACAGCATGCGCGAGCTTGCCGAGCAATTTGTTGATGAAGGCCTTTTTGGAAACATCCCAGAGCATCTCACTAATTACATTGATTATGACGCAATCGCGGGGGATTTAAATTTTGATTACTCAGAAACCATCATTGCAGGGCAAGCCCTGATTTATCGTTGTGCATAAGGGGCAATCATGAAAATATCATATTCAAAAAATGATGCTGGTGGCTTAACCGCTACTATCGACAGCGGCCCATATGAAGAAACAGTCAATTTACTCACTAGCGAAGCGGTGAGAATAGATCAAGTCTTTGCCGATCACTCAAAAGATGAAGCTTTAGGCTTGATGGTCAGCGCCCTTTGTTATTTGCTTGACCGGACAGCAAAAGAAAACCCAAAAATGCACACAGAAGGCTCTTATAACACTTTTAATTGTGTGGCGCATTGGCAAGGCTTTATTAAAAGTCTTTGGTCAGCAGAGGACGGACAAACGCCACAAGTCGGACAGCGTGGCAGTTTCACTATTGATTGCAAGGGCTATCAAATCCGTGTTGATTACAAACCTCGCTTTACGGCTTTAGTTGGTGGGCTTCCCGTTGATCATTTTGAATTTAGGCATTCACGCGATGGCGAACCTATGCCAATTTCAGAAACAGGCTACAGATCAGAATTTGTGTATCGTGATAAACTTGAAAATATGACGGTGCGTGAATATGCAGAAAGCTACGCCGCTGAAAACGCAACGGTTGATATGAACAAATATAATCAACTTAGTTTGTTTTGAGGTGGTGATTATGGTTTATTCCCTACCTAAAATCAGCAAAGCCCCCTTTCAAATTAACGGCCCAATCCATTTTGCATTTTCAGGAGGACGCACGTCAGCCTATATGCTGAAAGCTTTTCTTGATGCTCATGGCGGAGCACTCCCTAAAGATTGTTTTATCACCTTTCAAAATACAGGCCGCGAAATGCCGGAAACTTTGGATTTTGTCGCTGCTTGCGCTTCGCGTTGGCAGGTTAAAACCTATTGGCTTGAGTATGCACCAGATACAGAAGACGGTTTTATAGAAGTTGGTCATAATTCAGCAGCGAGAAACGGCGAACCCTTTGAAAAGCTAATTAAGAAAAAAGGCTATCTGCCTAATGTTGTTGCTCGGTTTTGTACCGCAGAATTAAAAATCCGCGTTGCTAAAAAATTCATGATGAAGCAAGGCATTACCCACTGGACGAATATATTAGGCCTTAGAGCCGATGAATTAAAGCGGGTTCTACGATCAGAGAAAGACACCTCTCAGCGGTGGCGCAATCATTGCCCCTTAGCGAGAACGGGTACGACCCGCCGCCATATCTCAGCTTTTTGGAAAGAACAGCCCTTCAATTTGATGTTACTAGACAATCAAGGGCGTACACCGCTAGGCAACTGTGACGGCTGCATGATGAAATCTGAAAAGTCACGCGCGGCCTTGGTGCGAGACTATCCAGACCGCGCCGCATGGTGGCAGCGCATGGAAAATTCTATTTCCACATCAAAAGGCAAGCTTGCAACATTTGATAAAAATCAGAGTTGGTCGCAGCTTACCAATTTTATCAATCGTCAGGGCGACTGGATTTTTAAAAATGAAAATACATTTTGCGATAATGTGCATGGTGGCTGCACGGATTGACCTTACTGGAAAACGGCTCTTGCGGCTTTCCTATAGACAAGCCGCAAGAGTTATTTTTTATGAAACCTGTTTGCGTCTGTGCGTTTCACCATATCAGGCCGTCTAAAGTAAATGGGGCGTGAGCATCGTAGCGGTGGATTGCCAACGGTAAAGACCAGAGCTTCATCTTGGCGCATTTGTTTTATTTCGTCAGCCGTTATAAGCGGCACTTTTGTCATAGACTTACTTGACGAATAGCTATCCGGCCCGAAAAATCCGAATATACCAGACCGCGTTGACGATGAGCTATTACGAGTATAGCCCGTATAGCTCCCGCATTCGTCTGACAGATCGCTTGCCGTGCGGTTATCTTGTACCGCACTATAAATACGGTAGGCGGCAGATTCAAAGAAAGCTTGCCGCCCTTCTTCGCCGTAGTTATCGACGAGCTGCCCGACGGACTGATAGAGAAGGGCAAGCGACATGCCGTATTTGCGGCCAACGTCCCGCGCCTTGAGTATTGGCTGAAACCCCTTGCCAAGCTGAAAGGCTTCATCAATCAATACCATTGTGCGCTTTTCATAGTTACCGTCTGACTGCATCAAACTATTTAAGAAAGCGGCCATGATGATTTTACCGATTGCGGGTGTTGCCAGCAAACTCTCTAAAGGCACATTAATAAAGATGTCGGTTTTGCCTTTTGCAAGCTCGCGCAGCGAGAATTTATTGCCAGAAACCAACTCTCCAAATTTAGCAATATCGAGGAAAGCGGTGGCGGTTTGCGCGGTGCCTGCAATGCCAGAAAATTGTTCGCTTGCCAGATCATAAAGTGTTCGGGCAAGCGATTGAGCAAGGGGGCTTTCTGAGGTGATGGTAACGGCTTCTAGGTACTCTCTGAGTTCATGGCTAGATTGCGCTAACGTCTTGCGCATTTCGGCAAGTGTCTTTTGCTCATTCGTAATATTCTTGTCAAAAAGTATATCGGCCAGCACACAGCGTATGAGGCTCTCGGCACTTTCAGCAAAGTATTTTCCACTGCCGCCAAGGCTACCAGTCGGGCCAATAATCCAGCTTGCTATGACGCCTATATTTTCCTCCATATCAAGGGGAGAATTTAACACCCATTCAAGGGCGTTAAAATTGTTATTTTGGGCGTAAGCAGGGTTTAAGGAAATGACCTTATAGCCTTTGTCTTTTCTGGCCTTGTGGACGAGAGGCCCAATCTCTATAGAGGGGTCAAAACAGATGAGCGGCCCGTCCCACTCTAGGGCGGTCGGTACGGCAAAGCCCGTTGTCTTGAAACCACCAGAGCCGACAAAGATTAAGCCGTGGCCTGATGCTTCCGCCGCGTTAGATCGCAGTAATGGTTTTTTACCGCCTTGTCCCCATGTGTGTTTTTTCGCTGGATTGAATCTTACCCCTAAAAGGTCTTTGTCCTTGGCGGGGCTATAGGCTTCCCCGAGGCAAATACCTCCTTCATTAAACTGTAAACGTGCTTGCCGTAGGGTCATGAATTTAGCATTGCCGAGTTCACCACGAGGGCTTCTTTTTGCTTTGCGTGAATCAGGAATTGGCGCGGCCAAAGCGATTAAGAAGATTGAGGATATTGCCGCAATGATTAGAAACTGCCATAGCAAAATCTGATTAAATTTTATAAAAGCTGCACTATCAAAAATCGGAGTAGCACTCCAATCGAGTGCGCCGATTTGAACAAGGTGATCATGCACAGGGATGGTCATTGCAGCTATGGCAATGAGCCAGACCAGTTGACGGGTCTTGTGCGGAATTATGGTAATACGGCGATTGAAGGTTTCGACGAAAAGGGCAAGGAGGGCGGGGGCGGAGTAATGGGCTGTGAACCAGAGAGTCTGACCGAGTTGTGGCGGCATAGAGTCATGGAGAAATGAGCGATAAATCCACAGTCCAATTAAGACAGATAAGGGTGCCAAGATCAGGGGCCAGAATTTCATAAAACGATGGTTAGATAAACGCTCAATCATAGCTCAATCCCTGTTACATTTTCATTGCCAGCAATGGCTTGAATTTCTTCTAATTCTTCTCTTAATATTGTGCCTTCCCATTGCTTGGAAATTCGGTTCCATCTAAGCTTTTTCGCGTGGAGTTTTTTAGTGATTTCCTCAAGTGGCCTTCCTAGGAATTTGACGATGACGCCGAGCTTTTCAGGTTTGATTGATGCTTTAATTCCAAGCTCTCGCCAGTCATTTTTGATAGCCTTATTTTCAGCAAGGGTATTTTTTTGAGCGAAGAGTAAGCCGATAATTACATCATCATCCAAAGTGTCTAAGCCTGCTTTTACGATCATGCCGCCGAGCTTATATTTACGTGAATTTTCAGTTTTGCGCCTTTTCTTTTTAATGGCGGTTTCTTTTCTTTTGAGAGACTTTTGACGAGCTTGATTTTTTTCTAGTTCATCCATTTTTTCGCCCTATTTTGTGCATGAGACTATCGTTGATTTTTCATTAAAAAATAATACTAACAGTAGAGTTAATGACCTTGATATGTCAAGGATGTTGCGGTGTTTTGGGTGACTTGTCCGTCTTTGTAAATTAAAGGCAAGAGCCGCAATTTGCTCCTTTTTAAATCTATATGGGGAGTTGCGTAGCAACACATTTTTATGATTATTGCCGAACGGCAATAATCAGTCCTGCGTCGAGGCCAAAGGCCGAGACAAAGGAAAAGCCTCCGCAGGAAAAGTTACTATACGCAATATACAAACTGAAGTTTGTGCTTCTCATTTTTATTTTTTTACTATACCGTGCATCACTATGGCTATTCAATTTGCACGTATGAGAATACTTACCCGTTCCAGCGGCCACTGCGCCGTCAGGAGTGCGTGCTATAACGCTCGCTCTACGGCTCGCTCTGAAATGACAGGTGACAAGTATTCATTTGCTGACAGGCACGATCTTGAGCATCATGAGATTCTTTTGCCGAAAGGTGCGCCCGAAGAAATGAAGGACTTTGAGGTCTTTTGGAATAAGGCCCAGCTCGCCGAAAAAAGGATAAACTCACAAGAGGCAAAAGAGCTGTTGCTCGCCCTGCCTGCCAACCCTGAAATCACCGACAAGATGCGCTTGGAAATGGCGCGTGGTTTTGTTCAGGATAATTTTGTCTCTCACGGTGTCGGGGCGCAGTTAGACATTCACGGCCCTCATGATGATGGCGACAATTACCATGCTCATGTGTTGATCACGACCCGCCGCATTAACGAGGATGGCATGGGAGAAAAAGCGCGAGACATGAACGGGCTTTTTGCCAAGGGCTATGTGATGGATGGCGAAAAGTGGGGCGAGGTTTGGAAGGATTATCAAAACGACTATTTCTTGGCGAAAGGCCTTGATGTTCGCGTGGATGAAATCAGCCTTATTCCAACGGAACATATTGGCCCAGAGCGCATGAGGACAGAGGCCGATGTATTAGCCATAAACCGCAATTCAGAAGCCGCTAAAGAAGCTGCTGAAATGATGCTTGACCCTGATATGATTTTGGAGCAATTGACAGCCCAAAAATCTAGCTTCTCGGTTGATGAGTTAAGTCGCTATATTGACCGCCACGGCTTCGATGAAAAGGCCGCGAATGATATTTTTAAATCGGTAATTTATTCTCCTGAAATTCTCTACACCGTCGATAAGAACGGAGAGCTTGATGAGCGTTTCACGACCCGAACAGTGAGAGCCGAAGAAGCCGAGGCAATGAAACTTTCAAGAGCTTTATTTGCTGAAAGTGACGCGGCTCTGGCCCCTGCTAAAATGGAACGAGTGGCGCGAAGTTATGGCCTGTCGGATGAACAAGCGACAGCGATGGAAGCGGGGCTTTCGGGCAAGCGATTAACCGTTATTCGCGGTAAAGCGGGAACAGGTAAAAGTTTCATGCTTGGCGCAATGAGGGATGGGCTTAAACGAGGTGGTCATGATGTTATTGGTCTTGCACCGACCAACATGGTTGCGAGTGCATTACGCGAAGATGGTTTTGACAAAGCTTACACGGTTCACTCCTTTTTGTTTCAAGATGAGAATGACCGAATTGACCTCAAAGAAGGTACACGGTTGGTCGTTGATGAAGCGGCCATGCTCGATAGTCGCACCATGAAAGCTTTCATGGAAGCGGCCTATAAACATCGTGCCGCCGTGGTACTTGTCGGCGATGATGGTCAGCTTTCAGCGATAGAGCGCGGAGGGCTTTTCACTGACATTGCCAAGCTTGCGGGAGCGTCCGAACTTACTGAGGTCAGACGGCAAAATGAGGAATGGAGCAAGGCCGCAACAGAGGCACTTGGAAGCGGTGATATTAAGGGGGCAATCAAGGCATATGATAGTCGTGGATTTATCATTAAAAATGATGATGCAGAAGCAAGTCAAAAGGCCCTGATTGAAAAGTGGAAAACTGATTTTGATTTAGAGACCAACGCCAGCCGCTTTGTCTTTGCTTACCGCAACAAAGACGTGGACGTTTTCAATATGGCAATGCGCGAACACCTTCAAGAGCAAGGTCATATTGATAGCAAAAACCACGCTTTCAATACCAAGCATGGACGCTTTGACTTTTCAAAAGGCGACCAGCTTATTATGACTGAGACAGATAAACGGGCAGGATTGATAAATGGTCAAGGTGGTAAGATTGTCGATATTGATGGAGCCTTCATTACGCTTGAAATAAATAACGAGCTTCGCACTCTTGATGTGTCGGAATTTACAGGCTTTAGGCATGGTTATGCTGGCACCATCTATAAGGGCCAGGGGCGCACCGTTGATCATGCTTATATCTATCACACGCGCCATTGGGGCCAAGCCAACGGCTATGTGGCTCTATCACGTCATAAGGCCGATGCTCATCTATTCGTTGCCGGAGAGTTCCGCGATACTGACAAGCTGGTAAAGAGTCTCAAGCGCGACGATAGGAAAGTTTCAAGCCTTGCTCTTGAGCTTGCAGATAAGCAAAGTGACGATTCAAGTTTAGGCCGTGAGTTCGAAGTGAATGCAAACATGAGCAGGGTAGAGGCCAAGATTGCCAAGGCTAACCACATTAAGCGAGTAAACGCTGAACGTGACAATGCTAAGAGTTTAGGGGCTGAGGACTTTAACCCTGTAGCTTTTGACGCTGCGGGTTTCAACCCTGTGGGTTTAAATGATACCTATGAGGAAGCGGTAGAAGATATGACGCAATACCGCCGCGTCGATCCGCGAGCTTATGTTTATGCAGATTTTCGTGCTGGTGTTGCAGCGGCAGAGATTAACAATAATGTATCAGCAACTAAAGAAGCCACTAAACGCGGCCTAGCTCGCCGTATTGCACAACAAGTAATATCAACGCGAAGCACAATTCGTAGTTTAACTTCATCCAGCCGTTTCTTGATCAAGGCTGCAAAGGTGCTTGGCAGGGGAATGTGATAGCCAATTCATTAGTTATAGCGGAAGTGGTTTGTGGACTGGTCACGGACGAGCAAGCTGCTGGGTTCATTCACGGCAACTCCATTGGCAAGAGTGCGTGCCGCGCCAATATACCCCATTGCAGTTTAGCATAACATTTTTTCTTCATAGAATGAAATTCTTCCTTGGATTTTACTTTTGTGTAAATCTTCACTAAGCTGGGAGACATAATAAGTCGTTTAAGAGTGACTAAGATACGTAGGGGATTACATGAAGGTCGCGCATATAAGCATTAGGAATTTCAGAGGTATCAAGTCTCTCTCCTGGAGAGTCCGTGGGGACTTCAACTGTATCATCGGTCCAGGGGACACTTGCAAAACAACTATTTTAGCTGCGTTGGACTACGCTCTTTCTCCTCGATCTCCCATGTCATTCGATGATTCTGACTTCTATAATTTGGATGTTGAGCAGGATATTGTAATTCAGGTCACCCTCTCCGACTGGGATGAGGCTCGCCCAGAAATCAGGCGTTTTTTTTCGGAAAGCAAATTCGCACAATACAAGTGTGGGCTAACCGATGATGGCCCAATACCTGAACCAGAAGAAGGTGGTCCTGTTGCTGTTTCGGTTTCCCTTCGAGTTGACGAAAGTCTCGAGCCAAAGTGGTCGGTCGTAAGAGGTGTTGATGAGAGAGAAGATCAGGATCGAAAGCCCGTCTGGGCTGCTGATAGGGCCGCGCTCGGAGTTAGTCGAGTTGATAGCTACACAGATTTTCATCTGACTTGGGGCCACAATTCGCTTCTAACCCGATTGAGTTCAGACAATGAAAATAGCCCAAATGCGGTTCTGTCTGAGCTTGCTCGTGAAATGCGCCAAAGTGATATTTCCGCGCACAAAAGCGTTGCCGAGTGTCAGAAAGTCGCAAATACTGTAAAGGCCGAAGCACTAAAGTCGGGCGTAAAGCTCTCGACTATATCCCCTAAAATTGACTTAAGAAAACGCTCTGTGACCGCAGGTGCCTTATCATTGCATGAAGGCAATGTACCGTTGCGCAATAAGGGTGCTGGCTCAAAAAAGCTAATCGCCACTGCTATGCAAATGAAACTGAATGATGGAAAAAGTGTTGCTCTCGTCGATGAGCTAGAGGTAGGTCTCGAACCACACCGCATTCGTGGGCTGATACACAGGCTCAGAGCTTCGAAACAACAGATTTTTGTAACAACCCATTCGCCTGTTGTAATAAGAGAACTGAACGTCTCAGATAATGAACTCTTTAAGAGCAACCGAGATTCGGATGGAAACGTCAGCCTCGCAAATCTTATTGATGTTCCGAATATTCAGGGGCCTCTTCGAGGCAATGCCGAAGCTTTCCTAGGTGGTAAAATAGTTGCTTGTGAAGGCCTAACAGAAATGGGCTGCTTGAGAGCGTATGATTTCTATCGATTCAAGGAAGATGTTTCTCCAGTTTGGAGCTTGGCCACGTCATATTTCAATTGTGGTGGTGCGGGTAAAATCAAGTCTGTATGTCCTAAACTCGAAGAACTGGGATATAACACCGCCGTTCTCTGCGACAACGATGCTCTAGATCAATTAAGCTTGCAGGACGTCGAGGATTTACGAGCCAAGGGTATTCATGTCTGTCAATGGGATACAGACAAATCAACCGAGGACCAACTCTTCCACGATTTACCGTGGGAGAATGTACCGACTGTCTTAACTGCTATTTGCAAAAATCACGACAAATTGGAGTTGGCTTCGCTAATAGATGTCGTTCGAAAAGACCCTGCGGTAGAAGCGGAAGACCTTGCTATTGATCCAGCAACATGGCCTGAAAGCCCAGCCCTCAGAGAAACTATTGGTCGTCAGGTCAAAGACCATGATTGGATCAAGCGCATTGACTATTCCTCAAGGATATTTCATCTGGCCTTCCCGTTGCTACCGGAAGATTCCGTATTCATGTCCCGCCTTGATGCTCTGTGGAATTGGATACAGCATGAGTGAAGAAGTTTACGAGGCAGTAGCGCGAGCCACTTCCGGTTTTGTCGAGGCACCGGCCGGATGCGGGAAGACGGAGGCAATCGTCAGAACCGTCGGCTCCTATTGTGCTGATCGACAACTAATCTTGACACACACACATGCGGGCGTGGACGCCTTAAGGCAGAGGTTTAAAAAGCACGAAGTTGCCACATCGAAATATCATGTGGACACGATCGCTGGCTGGGCGTGGGGGTGGGTGAGAAAGTACCCAAGAAGCGCATTGTATGATGGCTCAATTGATCTTGCCAACTGGGACGATGTGTACGCGGCCATGTCGACTCTAATTCAAACTGGTTTTGTTAAACAAGGAATTCTAAATTCATACGCTGGTGTTATCGTTGATGAGTATCAGGATTGCACAATTCCGATGCATCAGCTCATAACCCAACTGAAGGACCTGCTGCCTTGTCGGATTCTCGGCGACGAGTTACAGGGTGTCTTTGGCTTTCGAGGACAGCAGCTTATTGGCTGGCAGGACGTGCGACGTGAATTCGTCACAGACCTTGGGGCGTTGAGGACGCCCTATAGATGGATTAAGGCGGAAAACAGAGCGCTAGGTGACTGGTTGGTAAACGCAAGACCCGCCTTTCAACAGAATCTCGAACCTGATTTTGCCGCTTCCCCTATTGTTCACAAGACAATCACATACAGAGAATTGGCGACTGAGCTCAATGATCTAACAAATCAGAAACAGGGTAGGATATGCGTCATAGGGCCTAAATCGAGACGGTTGTCTCCTGCTATCGAAACTGGTCTTGTCAAACGCTCATACAAAATCTTGGAGCCTAATGAACTCCCAGCACTACGGAATTTGATAAAACCTCTTTCTGATGGAACACTTCAACAGAAAGCAACGGCTTCAATGAGCTTCATCAAGGAAACCTACGGTAGTATAAGTGCCGCCGATAAGACTTTCATTGGCAAACTTCTGAATGGTGAAGGTCAACGTCCCACGAGAGCGGATCGAAAAAAAATCTGCGCAAACTATGCGGAGGGAGCAACGCCGCAATTGTTGCGTGACTTACTGGAATATGTGGAGCGCCAGAACAAAGTAAATTGCAAGCTACGGGAGTCGATCAGTGCTCTCAAATGTATTCTCGAAGAGCATGTCTTAACAGGCGCTGACCTTCGAATCCTTTATGCAGATGAGATTGCAAAAAGAAAATACCAGAGCCGGAGTAATATTTTACGCTGCATCGGCAGCACACTGCTTGTCAAAGGGCTTGAGTTTGACCATGCCATTGTTCTGCGCGGATCGAACTGGGGCAATTCCAAAGACCTCTATGTTGCTCTAACCAGAGGTTCGAAGAGCGTCACTCTGCTGGATTTGGCGGCTTGAACCAATACGGCAAGCAAACCCAAAGTAAATTGAATACATACTTTGAATGCCTGTGAGCATGTGTTGTTGGAAGTGATGCGGGATTATTTTGACCTTTCGTCACAGCAGATGCATGTCGAAATTTAGATTTAATTATAGCTCATGGAAAGAAGTTGAGAGAATGGCTACTTTCTGGCATGAACCCATACGAGGCTATGAACCTTACAAGATAGCCCGTCAGGTTTTGAAACGGATACTCTAGTGTGGTTGCTGATTAGAATAAAGGGTAGTGTTTTTATCTTGTAATTTCCTTAAAAAAGCGCAGAAATTAGCGGTTTTCACCAACTAAAAATGGAATCCATATCTTGCCTTCTAGCGGCCTTCTCTATGGCTTTTAGGGCGCTATACCAGAAGTAATCTAAAGGCTTTCAGGGGGCTTTAAAATGACCTGTTTGGAGGCGAAAAAAGCACACAAAATTACGCACAAAGCTTGACAGTGTATTAATATTTTGTTATATTACAGATAGTTAACTAATGGTATATCAGGCTCATAACCTGAAGGTCATAGGTTCAAATCCTATCCCCGCAACCAAATAGAAAGCAGTTAACTCAATAGGTTAGCGGCTTTCTTCGTTTCTGTATCATGCTCCCATCAAAAACTAAAGGTACCACATAGGTACCAAATGGGAAGGGTTCAGAGTGTCCCAGAACGTCCCAAATGGCGCAACAATGATCTAAAAGATAAATAGCATTGGTCATCATTGAGCTGTTTGGTAAGCGGTTGCCCACGACCCCCCTTGACTTATTCGATATGGAGAAAGACGGTTTCTCTATTTTTTTGATTTCCGTGGTTTCCATTTTTTGGCCAGTTTTAGAACGTCCAGCTTCAACTCATCAGTGTCGGG